>JBIKOC010000230.1:0-4046 GCA_044358335.1 Flavobacteriales bacterium
ATACAACACATTCGACATGAGTTTAATGGAATAGATTACTCCAGTAGTATCGAGCTGGGCAATTTCGTTCATGCCAGTTAATGACTGCCAGTTTCCGCCGGTGTATTGCATCATTCCATAAACCTGTCCGTCTTCTTTAAAAGCTCCAGCGGCAATTGCTTTGTTGTTCCAATTTTCCACATCGTACACGATAGTACCAATGCCATTACCAATAGTTTCGGGCAATCCACTAAATATTTTGCCAATGTGATTGGTTGCAACGGATCCCGATTGTGTGAATTCTCCACCGTAAATTAATCCATCGGCGGTAGTTTTGAGGCAACGAACTGGTCCGTTCGGACTCCAATTTAAATTTACCCAATCGCTACCATTCCATTTAGCTAGATGACTTCCTTCACTAACAGTAAAATCGCCTGCAGCATACAATGTTCCTTCATGCCATTCGAGATCGTACACGGTGCCGTTGATTGCAGATCCCATTGGAATCCAGTTCCCATCTATCATTTGTGTTACGTTAGCAACTGTTTGGAATCCTGCTTGAGTAAAATGTCCCGCTGCAATAAGTTGCTGATTAATCGAATCAAGGGCGTAAACCGGACCATTTGTACCGCCTGAAGTTTCTGTCCATAGCCAACCTGCAATACCCGAAATGTAGGTTGCGATATGAGCTGCCGGTTGATTATCGGCTTGAGTAAAAGTTCCCGCAGCGAAGAATTCTCCATTAATACTTATCATATCATACACGTCGTTATTGGTTCCGCCAAGTAAGGGGCTTACGATAGTATTGGGTGGATATCCGGGTTGAATCCAAGCTAATTCATCCACAGTAAAACCATTCAAATTAGCCCATTCAGCCACGCCTTTAACTTGAATTTCGCGCACGTATGCGAGATTTTGTTTACGGGAAATTTCTTGGGCGAGTGGTTCGGCTCCACTTTGTTCCATGAGATAACCTACTGCACAATGCGTATTGTAATGATCAATAAATACAGGCGTTTGATAAGGTGCATGTTCGTTAATCGGGAATTTACCTGCTTTACCGTATGCAGCTAAAACGCTCAATAAATGTTTACGATTAGCTTGTTGAGAAGCAGAAAGTGTTGATGTATTTCGAGCATCTAAAACCTCTATCACATGCAAGAGGTGCAATTGAATGGCCTCGTTAAAATCGGCTATTTGAACGTTTTCGGTTGACCAAGATGCAGGTAAATCATGTTGCTTTAATACTTCATGATTCACACGATTCATGCATTGGATGATGGTTTCGCTTTGGGCAGAAATCGTAAAAGCGAGCAGAGCAAGGAGAGAGAAGAGCTTTTTCATGGGTAGGAAATGATAGGGAAATTTAAAGAAAAAGCTAGAATAATTAGAAATATTTTTCTTTATCGAAATAAAGAAACCGTGCCTTTCTTCTCCTTGAAATCATTAGTACAAGGATCTAAATAAGAACAAATCCACATGTATACACCTTCGGGTACTTCTGAATCTTTATACTTTCCATTCCAAAATTGAGTAGGGTTTTGTGCATGAAATAGTTCATCACCCCAGCGATTATAAACGGTCATAGAATAATTCTTTAGTTCCGTTTCGCCTGCAACAAATTCATCATTAATTAAATCATTATTCGGACTAAATGCATTGGGGATTGTTAGATTGCTCAGGATAGTAGCATCTTCGATACGAATTGAATCAATATCTTCACAAAAACCATTAGATATTTTAAGCCAATATTCACCAAAGTTTGAAATACTCAATGTTGAATCAATAGAGCCATCAGACCATAAAAAAGTTACGTTGGGTATGGATTTTCCAAGTGAAAGTATAGGTGTGTTGCATAACAGAACATCAGGTCCTAAATCAATTTTAGGAATTGTTTTAAAATCTACAAATATGCTGTCCTTCTTGATGCAACTGGTATAACTCATTTGTAATTCATATAATCCCGAATTAGTAATGGTTAAGGGTAAAGTGGTTTGTCCGGTTGACCATTGAAAATTCAAATCCGGATTACTAACAACAGGTAAAACTAACAATGAATCTGAAAAGCAAAGTATAGTATCAGAGGGCAGGCTTAGTGAAAAATTTCCATTAAATGCAGCATATACCGTATCCTTTACAACTGAACAAATAGAATTTACTTCCAAATAATAAAAGCCTTCATTATTTACCAGTGTTTGATGCGTTGTATCTCCCGTTGACCATAGAATTGATCCCGAATTAGCCACATAATCTAATACAAGTTCGGAACTGCAAGAAACAATCGTATCCGCTAAAATCAAATTGCTCGAATAGTCGATTGCAGATCCGGCAACAACATTCTGTAAGCCAAATGTACATATGGTATTGGGAGCTAAGTTTACAGCATCTTGAACGAAATTACACTGACTAGCGGGAAGGTTTGGTTCATTAATTACACCTAAACTTTGACTACCACTTTGTGCTACATATAATTTATTATCAGGGCCTATTTCTATTGCACCCATCACTAAATTGAACGTTCCAATTACTGAACGACTTTGACTAAATGCACTTTGTGAACTTGCAGTTGCATCGTATTGAACTAATTTGGAAGTAGTGAAGGTGTTTATTTCATCTTCAGTAAAATACAATTTAGTGTCGTCGGGTGAGAAACAAACTCCATAAGCCGAGTAATCTCCCGATAAACTAATTGTATCACTCATCGGATTTGAAAGTTGTCCTGTATTAAAATCGAAATCAAATAATTCAACTACTGCGGGCGTTCTAAATGTATACGCAGAAGCTATTTTATTCCCATTTGATGAAGCTTTTAAATATCCAATTGATTCTGCTAGTTCACCAAAAATATAGGAAGGAGTATTAGGTACAAAACTGCCAATGGTTGAAATAACTGGGGCTTCAATGCCACCGCTAGTTAACTTCCAAGCATAAAAGTCAGCACTTTGCCATTTGTGTGCAATAATCCAATAAACATCTCCTCCACACTGCTTTATTGCTGTTAACTTTTCACACGATGAATCCAATAGAACTGTATTCATATAATCGAAAGAGCCTATTCCTCCATTTCCAGTTATATCTAATAATGAAACATTCGTTCCATGATATTCCCCAAACTCTGAACTAAGTTCAGCAACAGTTGTAAAAATGTAAAATTTTGAACTGTTACCCGGAAATGGAACTATGAGTGAGGACTGCGTGGAAGAACTTCCTCCACCTAAAGATTCGGGAAATTGATTAATCTGAGTTCCATCTGCTTTCCAAACTATACTTCCATCGGTGTAAAATAAATTTTGTCCATTTGCATCACAAATACTCGAACTGCCCTCATTCGTGAATATTTCCGAATAGCCCGCAACTGGTGTTCCAGAAGAGAAATCTAATTTACAATTGTTACCAAAATGCCAAACATTATTGAATAGTTGTTGAGCTTGAATAGTTGATCCTATAATTAATTGGAAAAAAATAAAAAGAGCCGGAAATAGTATTCTATTGACCATATTTTTTATCGAATTTGATTATCAGGTATGCATAAGTTCTGATTGTGTTAAAGTAGTGATTTTATCTTAAAACAATTAATTTTGACTTTAAATAAGTATGAATAAAAAAAGTCATATACAGTTATGACTTCTAAGAACAATTTCGCATGAATATGTGAATGGCATTTTTTGAAATTGAACTAAATTATATTACGGTAACTAACAAATATTAAAAATTCACATTTTTAAAACTGGTTGAAGGTGAAGCACCATTTAGCATGTCAGCATTTCTGAGGAAATCATTCTATGCCTTCAAATTCCGAATCTTTACTTTAGCGTCAAATTCCAGCAATGTTTCTAAGTCGATTACTCATTCCTATATTGTTGTTGATCGTTCAGTCATCCACGGCAGTTAATGCACTCGAAAGGGTTGAACCAGCATATTGGTGGGTTGGAATGAAAAGTCAGTTTTTGCAAGTTTTGGTCAAAGCTCCACGTATAGCTCAAATGGATGTGCAATTCGACTATCCGGGCTTACGTTTGGTGCAAATTCACCCAGGAGATCATCCCGATTATGTGTTTCTCGATTTC
>JBIKOC010000231.1:0-4040 GCA_044358335.1 Flavobacteriales bacterium
AACTGAATGGTCGGAAATTAGTCCAAACGGTATCCAATGTTTCTATTTCTTGTCCACCACGATGAAATATAGACGTCCAACTTTCTCCACAATTCGCAGAAACAGAAATATCTAATGTATCACTCACCGAAGTATTTCTTAAGCGATAAGCTAAATCGAAACGCAAAAACAAAGAATCAAGGCTAGCTGGCACATTAACGACTGGTGTAATCAAATCATCAATCTGTTTTCGAGTGGGATAATTGAAGAAATTCATACGAGCAGAATAACGACTATTGTTTAGCCCGGCTGTATGAGTGGTATCCCATGTTTTAGAATTATCGTAATTTATTTTCAGCCAATTATTTGCTGATAAATCATTATTCTCAAAACTCTCCGCATATGGAAGTTCAACATTCGGTTGGACATATACATGCTTAACACGACTGTTATTATCTAAATCGCGCTCGATAAAATTACCTGTTGGAAAAAACGTGGCTATAATTTCGTGATTACCAAGTGATAAAGAAGCTGGAGTTAAAGTAATGTTGGTTTGAGCTCCTGGCATTAAGGTACCATTCCACATCGATGTTCCTCCACCTAAACCATCAATCGTCCAATTTATCATCCCGCCACTAATAATTTCAGTACCTAAATTTTTCAAAATTAGTGTTGGCTGATAGTTCTCTGAACACGCAAATCCGTCTCCTTCAATGTCAACAATTGCTATATCAAATCCAGAAGTATTTGGTAAAACAGGCGTATTCTGACTTGCTAAGAAATTATAGGCCGCTTCTAAATTGATCATTCCTCGACCATATGTGTTATCCTCTCCCAATGTTCCCAAGTCGATAGCTGATTGATAAAGAGCATTCAACAAATCTCGTCCTGTTAGATATGGAAAAGCTTCTTTCAGTAATAATACGGCACCCGCCACATGTGGACCAGCCATAGAAGTTCCTGAATATTGAGCATATTGATTCCACTGAACACAAGATCGTACATCAACACCCGGTGCTGAAACTTCGGGCTTGATTTTCCAAGCATCTATCACATCACAAGATGTTGGACCACGACTAGAAAAACTAGCAATTGGAAGTGAGCTCGTATTAGCATTTAATGCCCCGACTGTAAAAATGGAAAGACTATCAAAGGTTACATATTGCGGTAATCCAATTGTTCCAGCTCCAGGTCCTTCATTCCCGGCAGAAAATTCCACCGCTATTCCAGCAGCATCGAGCGAGGTAAACAAATCAATCATAAATGGAGCTGTACACAATCCTTCAAAAATAGAATCGCCCACACCCCAAGAATTACAAATTACATCAGGTACATCATAGCTGGTAGCTACATCTCCATCGGGATTGATTGCAAACTCAAATGCTTCAAAAATGACTGTTACTGGTTTGATATCAGCAGGATTTTCCACGATTGGATCAGAGGCCATATACGTTGCATTGAAAGCGACTCCAATCGTATCGGCTGTAGCTGTATCTAATCCTAAAACTGTACCTGTTACGTGCGTTCCGTGTGCATCAGGTTTATCGGCTGGAGTTTCGGAATCAAAGCCTTTCCAGCACATCGATTGCGGATAGAAATTTCCACGATATTGACGACTAATAGCAGGATGCACAGGCCAAACTCCGGTATCACAAGTAAAAAGTTTTCTACCTAAACCTGTATAACCCAAATTCCACATAAATGGAGCATGAATCGCTTCTAGGCCAGCTTCGTGTCCACCTACAGAACGCGATACGTCCGAATGTTTTTCTACAATTGGAACAGGAGTGATGGAGAAACGATCATTCGATTCGATGTGCTCGATTTGTGGAAGAGATGCTAATTGATAGATTAAATCTGGAGTTGCATCAACAACCATCATGTTTACTATGTGGAACTGACGGACGATTGCTTGTTGTGCAGCCTCAACACCTAAATACGATTGAATGAAATCTACAACGGGCCGTTGGGATTGTTCTGCTTGATTTTCTAGGGCTTGATTTAATGTCCGAACACGATCATCCTGTGAACGTTGTTCTTGCTGAAAATCAATGCTCATTTGACGCGTATCAACCCGATCACGCATGTAAATTTGAATGCGTTGAACTGCTTGGTAATTCTGCTGAATCCTTTGAGCAAGGAAAGGACTTATGGTTGTTTGGGAATTAGCTTGAAAGGAACTTACACAAGCTATTAGTACTAGTAGGTAACGAAAATTCATGCGGAAACTTTCCGCCAAGTTAAATAAAAGCTATTACGCTTAACTATTCTGCTTCAAAAGTGTGCGTAAATCGTCGGTAAACGACATAGAATTCAACCCTAGTGGCACTACAAAATCACCATCAACTCGATCGATTATTTTAAATGCTTTGGCTAATAAATCTTCTCCTTCTTCACTTAAAGCCAAGGTTTTAGAACGAGTATCCATTTTATTCTTCTTACGACTCAACAATCCTTTTTTCTGCAACGTGCGAAGGATTTTAGATGTCATCATCTTATCGATACGACAATGCTTGGCAAGATCTTGTTGAGAGACTATATTTTTTTGAGTACCAATAAATTGAAGCGATGCTAGTAATAGAAACTGAGCATGGGTAATACCAATGGTGTCTAAACCAGTTTTGAGTTTACGTTGCCAAAGCATCGAAACTTGCCACATAACAAAACCAGCGTTCTGCTCCGGATCGCCAAAAGGATGACGTGCGGAAGAGACTTTCACAGAAGCCTCAGAAACTTTCTTAGACATACAAATTAGTATTAAAGTTGCAAGTATAAGCAAATTCGATTTCCTGCAAGTACTTAGGCGAAACAAAGAATGTAATATTCGCTACTTAACTTGAAAACAGTGGATTTCAATTCCTATAATTTTACAGCATGAAGCCATCGAGGTAATCCTTGCAAATCGGTATGAATTTCAATTTGTATAAATCCCGCTTCTTCCCAACATTGTTTCACTTCTTGAGTGAATGAAGAATGACTTTCGGCCATTAAAATCCCTCCTGGTTTTAAAATAGTATTCCCCCAACGGGCAAGATTTCGATAGAATAACATTGGATCTGTATCGGGAACGAAAAGTGCCATTTCGGGTTCGTGCTCATGAACATGTGCCGACATACTGGCTATTTCCAACTGAGGAATATAAGGCGGGTTAGAAAGGATGAAATCGAATGGAGGTAAACTTTGGGGAATTGCGCCCAATAAATCAGCTTCGAAAAATTGAATGGGAAGTGCTAGTTTATCCGAATTTTCTTGCGCTATTTGCAAGGCCACTTTAGAAATATCACAGGCAAAGACATCTGCTTGGGGAAGATAATTTTTCACAGCAAGTGCAATACAACCACTGCCCGAACAGGCATCAAGTACACGAGGAGCATCTATCGTTAATTGCTCCAAAAATCCATTTACTAATTCTTCTGTCTCAGGACGCGGAATTAAAACCCCAGGCTTCACTCCTATTTCTAATCCGCAAAACCAGGCAGAACCTAAAATATACTGAACGGGTTCTTGATTTCGTAATCGTTTCACAAAACGAGAATAAAGAAGCAAATCACTTTCATTTACACGGGTGTTGGGTTCAAGGTGTAGTTGAATCATTGACCAGCCGTTGATTTCTGCTGCTGCCATTCGAAAAAGTGCCAGAATTTCGTTGGTTGTATAGCTCTCTTTCAGTTGTGATTCGAAATACTGTTTGATTTGGGCAATGCTATTTCCCGGAATTTTCATGAAAAATTTAATAAAGTAGGTTGACAAAGGACAGAAAGATGTGGGAAATACACACTATTGAAATCATGTTTTTAACTATTTTGGCAGCATGGAAATGTATATGCAGCGTGCTCTCGAGGTTGCAGCTCAGGGTTTAGGAAAAGTAGCTCCCAATCCATTAGTTGGTTGTGTGATTGTAAATCAAGATACTATCATTGGTGAAGGGTTTCACCAACGTTTTGGGGGAATGCATGCCGAAGTAAATGCAATAAATTCAGTAACTGATAAGAGTTTATTGACAGATTCAACTTTGTATGTGACGTTAGAACCTTGTAATCATCAGGGTTTAACTCCTCCAT
>JBIKOC010000232.1:0-4026 GCA_044358335.1 Flavobacteriales bacterium
AGTGGCAAACGATATAAGATCAACAGTTCCTCTTTTACAAATAGTTGTATCATTGACTGTTACAACAAGCGGATCGAATTGAGGAACATTCACAAAAAAGGTGTCCTGCGAAGAAATGTTACATGCATCGGTTACTATGTAAACATATCCAGTAGTGTCTGATGGATTAACTGTAACCGTGTCGGTTGTTGCGAGATTCACCCATACGTAAGAATAAGGTTCTAATCCTGCTTGAACTTCTGGACTTAAAAGAATTGAATCTCCAATACACATTTTTTGTGAAATGGTAGAAGTTTGTAATGAATCGTAATTAAGTGTTACAATTACAGTGTCAGTATATTGATTGAGAGCACAATTGAGTAAATCGTGAATTTGAACGATGAATGTGTCAGTTTGTGAGATAGGAACATTTATCGTAGGAGTTATGAGGTTATTGTAATCCCAAGAATAGCTGTAAGGCTGATATCCTCCAGAAACTTGAGCTCCAATTGTATAATTAGAATTTGGACAGGTTAAATTTTGATCTGGTGTAGTAATAGCCAATTCATAAGGATCTTTAATTTTAATATAGTCTGTAACAGTTACTGTATCACCACATTCATTGGGAATATTAAAGGTGAAGATTACAATTTCAGTACCTTCAGTAATTCCATCATTAACTGGTGTTAAAGTGAAAAATAGTGAATCAACTCCAATAGGAAAAATAATTGTATCGGGCAATCCGGTATAATCATCTCCATAAATAGCAGAACCTGAGAAAGTCATAGGAACAACAAGCTCTACATCGTCAATATTTCGTGTGAAAATTAAGTTACCCGAACTACAACCTTCTATGACTGAACTATCAGGCAAAAGGTTAGTAGCGGTGAAACTTGGGATATTTGAACTAAAGCTCTCTGCTTGTAGGAAAACCCATGAGTCATAAGCATTATCAAAACCATTTGCTAAAATTAGTTTGATGTGGTAGGTTTCACCACATTGGACTGTAGCCTGTGCAGTTAATACTGTTGTAAACCCATATGGTCCAAAGTTGTTAGATGTGCTATTGTCTTCAAAATATTGAGCGTTATTTAAACCCCCTGGAGGACAATAAATACCACCATTGCTAATACCACTATTAATTGTATTCATACTCACTGGAAGAGTAGTGCCGGGTACGATTGCGATATTTTCAGAATTCAACGAATAAGGCCCATTAAACCCTGGACCAGAAATGAAGAATCCAAACACATCAAAGAATTGGGAACATACAAAACCATCGTACTCTTCAGAAGCGAAAACATAATTGAAAGCAACAGAATCGCCCGATGGAACAAAGTCGAATTCTAAAACTGCTAGGTTGTTTGTTGTAGGGTCTGCTCCATAGCTAGCAATGATGTCATTTAAATCTGCATCTCCTGTTAAGTCAATAGTATTGTCGCCTGCAGAGCTAATAGGTCCATTGGCGGCAGCTTGGCTTATAAAGGAAATGTCGGCAGGGTCTGATTGACTAATAAGGTTTCCTGTGGTCATTACAACTCCCGTATTAACGTTTAGATTTACAGAATTACCACCCGTAAATCGACCAATTTGAGCGGAGTCGCCACCTGTAGTGATGTTACTTACTTGAACTCCAGCACCTACAAGTACATTTTGAACTAGGTCTGAAGCAGGTTGAACGGTAAAAGTTATCTGAGCTTGAGCTTGTTGTAAAAAGGTTCCTAAGAAAAGGATCAGTAATACTATTCGAATGTTAGTCAGTCGCATCAAGGATGGTTTTGAAGGGGAGTAAAAATAGGAAAAAAAAATCCACCAAAAGGCTTTTGAATAGATATTAGGTAGACTGAATTATCTGGTTTTGAGCATAAAATAAGATGCATTCATATCTGGTTTTACATTGTTCCCCTTAAAATCGAGTGTTTGCCAATTGGCTGAAGCCAAAGTTTGTTTGAGATTACCTTCTTCGTTTGTCCAAAAGATAGGCATGGAGAATCCTTGCAAGGCATTACTGATGCGGAATTCAGTTAGTGAAGTACCATTTTCAGTTTTTTGATTTATTTCAAGCAAAGGAGGAGATGCCATACTGAGGTATTGCTCGAAAAAGACAGGTTCAACACGAGGCATTTTTTTACAAAACCATGTTTCTAGTTCTGATGTATTAATGGATTTCAATCGAAAATCGAGAGCGAAATCCTTCACTATTTTCCACCATTCTTGTTCTGAAGGTGCGAATTGTTGAAGGGTGTGAATCATCAGAGCACCTTTTACGTACATATCAACTCCACTTTCAGATTCCCCCATAATTGGAGCAAGATTGCTGATTAATCGCTTTTTAGCATTGATATAATTTTCGGCCTTTTCTTTCCCAAAGCGAGCATATACGTATACATATTCGGCATAGGTGCAAAATGCTTCTTGTAGCCAAAAATCTCTTTTTGAAGCAGCTGAAATAGAATTTCCCCACCATTCATGTCCGGTTTCGTGGATGAGTATGAAATCGAACCAGAGATCTATGTTTGAATAATCTTTTCCGTTATATCCATCGATATAATCGTTACCATAAGCGATACAGCTTTGGTGCTCCATACCAGGATACGGAGTTTCAACGACTGAATATCCGTCACGATAGAAAGGGTATGGTCCAAAATAAGATTCAAAATACCGCAACATGGGTTTCACCTGCGTGAATTGCTTGATAGCTTTCAATTTGTTATGAGAAAGCGGGTAATAGTTTAGTTGAAGTATTTTCCCGTTTGCTTGTAGCAGCGTATCTGAAATTCGGGTATAATCGGCAAAGTTGAGAGTGATATTGTAGGTGTTAATTGGATAGGTGACTTTCCAAGTAGTTGTGCGTGTGTGGTTTTTGTTTTTACGATCCTTAACAAGTTTACCGTTCGATTTGAAGAATAGATCTTTGGGATATGTTGCCGTAATTCGAGCACTATCAGGCTCATCGCTGTAATTAGCTGGAGCGGGCCACCACAATTGTGCACCTTCATCTTGACAAGCAACAGTGAGCCAATGTTTATTGTTGATGTCTTTTTTCCAGATAAAGCCACCATCCCAAGGAGGTTTAATGGATTGATGAGGTTTGCCAGCGTATTGAATGTTTACTTGGGCCTTTGATTCTCCTTTTTTTATGGGGATTGACAAGAAATTTCCGACGCGGGAATAATTAATTGGAACCTTGTTGAGTGTAATTTTTTGAATGATAAACTCTGGATAGAGGTTAAGTTCGATAAGCGTATCGGAAGGATTTAACTTCCAAATCTGATCAATATTTCCCTGAATATCTTGCCTCTCGAAATTGGGTGTGACTTGAAGATGGATATAACTAAGGTTGGGCTGAGCATTTATCATGCATGATGAAATAATCAGACTAGCAAGGATTAACCGGAACATGTCGCAATATATGTTATAATAACTTGATATTAAGGACTTACGGGTGATGTAAACGCAAAAACGCCACCTGAATTAGGTGGCGTTTGAGAGAGAACAAAAAGTTAAACGGATATTATAATTCGCCTTTAGTTTCCATACGCTTCAATGCAGCAGAAATACCGATTTTATCGATAGTTTTCAATGCTGAAGTGGATAGACGTATAGTAATCCAAGCGTTTTCTTCTGGAATGAAGAATTTCTTAGTAACGAGATTCGGGTTGAAACGGCGTTTTGTTTTACGATTAGAGAAGGAAACGTTATTTCCTGACATCGCGTGCTTTCCGGTCAACTGACAAACTTTTGACATAACCTATTCGGTTTGATATTTATTTGAGGGGCGCAAAGAAAGAAAATCTTTCGGATAAACGCAAGTTAGTTTTGAGAAAAATTAGTTGAACAGATAATTTTGTTGCAATTGCATTTCCATTCTTCTCGATTGGAGCAGGATTTTAAGCTCGTTGATGAGCCAAATTACTCGTTCTTTCTCGGTAGCAAGTTGGATGAGAATGTATTTTTGTTCAGGAGGAAGATTTAGAAGGATGGCTGCATCGAAGCTGGTTAGCGGTCGATCCGGATTTAACTTAACTGGTTCTCCTTTTTTTAATT
>JBIKOC010000233.1:0-4020 GCA_044358335.1 Flavobacteriales bacterium
TACAGGAAAGAAATCCCCTGTAACTATGATTTTTATCAGCGATAGCCTGCTGCTTGAAGCTTAAACAAAGCTGCATAATGCCCCTCGTTTTGCATCAATTCTTCATGCGAACCACTTTCAATTAACTCACCTTTATCGAGCACTAAAATCCGATCTGCCATACGAACAGTCGAGAAACGGTGCGATATGATAAACGCTGTTTTACCTTTCGATAAACTCGCGAAGCGCTCAAATACTTCATGTTCTGCCTTGGCATCCAATGCCGCAGTTGGTTCATCGAGAATCAACACTTGAGCATCACGCATGTAGACGCGCCCTAATGCGATTTTCTGCCACTGTCCGCCACTCAAATCAACACCCTCGGCAAATCGTCTCCCAATAACTTGGTCATATCCTTTGGGCAAAGTACTCACCACACTGTCGGCTAAACTCATGCTGGCTGCGTGACTAATTTTTCCTTGGTCGTTTTTATCCTCAATATTTCCGGTGGCGATGTTTAATCCAGCAGTCAATTGAAACTTAACGAAATCCTGAAAAATCACCCCAATCTCACGGCGTAAATCATCGGGATTGTATTCCGATAAAGGATGTCCATCCAACAAAATTCGACCTTCAACCGGATCGTACAAACGAGCGATAAGTTTGACCAACGTGGTTTTACCAGAACCATTTTCGCCCACCAAAGCAATTTTTTCTCCCGGGCGGATGTGTAAATTCAAATTGCGTAAAGCCCAAGAAGCAGCATTTTGGTAGCGAAATCCAACATTTTCAAATACAAAACCTTCGCGTATCGGATTGGGAAATGGGCGCGATTGTTCCCCTTTTCGAATCTTAGGTTGAAGTTCGAAAAACATGTAAAAATCCTCTAAATACATAGCACCTTGACTAATTGATGCAAAACGGCTTAGCAATGTCTCCATCAATCCGCGCATACGTGCAAAAGAGCCCGAAAGAAATGTTAGCGAACCAATACTCAAACTTCCTGCGAGCGTTGTAATAAGAATCAATACATAAGCTGCGTAGTAACCTGCTGTGCTAATTGCTGCTAGTAAAGTTCCCCAAGAAGCGCGCTGAATGGATAGGCGTTTATTGTCTTGATAATACTTATCGGAAAGAACCTGAAATCGATCAATCAAAAATCCCGACAGACCAAACAGCTTGACTTCTTTCGCAGTTTCATCACTAGCGGCAGTCAAACGTAGATAATCAAGTTCACGACGTTCGGGCGTAAAACCATGAACCAAGGAATAACTGCGTTCGTTGAAATGTGTTTCACCTAAGAAGGCTGGAATAACACTCACTAGCAACAATAAAATCAACCAAGGATTGAAAATGACTAATCCGGCTGCGAGAGAAATGAGTGAGATTACATCTTGAAACTGACTCAAAACCTGGGTCATCAAAACGGTACGGTTAAGTGTTTGACGGCGGGCACGTTCTAGTTTATCATAGAACGTAGCATCTTCGAATTGCTCAATGTCGAGATTGGCGGCATGTTCCATCAATCGAATAGAGGAGGAGTTGGCGAACAAATCACCCAACAAAGCATCTAATAAGGAAATGAGTCGGTTGAGCAGTTCGTTTACCAGAGCAAGTCCTGCTTCCGCTGCAACAAGCGTCCACAAATGACTGCTATTCTGAAGCGAACCTTGTGGAATGAGCAAAATGACTTCATCCACAATGAGTTTTCCAACTAATAAAAGGGCAAGCGGCATGAGTGATTTGACTATTCTCAGCGCCAGATTGGCAGCAGCAAGGGTCGGATGAGTTTTCCAAATCAGTTTTAGAAATGGTGGCAGATGTTTTAAAGAGCTCCAACTTTGTTTTCTTTCCCCGTTGGGGCGTCGATTGCCTCGAAGTAAGCGGCGTATATTTTCAAACATACTAGATGCCTTTCAATTCACATACCTGTAAGAAAATTACGTCGGATTGTCAGGCTATTTGGGTTTTACCCAATATATTAGCCATCCCAAAACCCGAGTATGAATTCAATTCTGTACCCAATTTCCCTTTTTCGTGCAGCTTGTTTAAGCATTTTTAGTCTTCTAACAATCAATCAAATCCAAGCTCAATGCACTGTTGGTGAGCATGCTGTTTCATTAATAGTCGCTTCGGACGCCTATGGATATGAAGGCTATTGGGAATTAACAGCCGATCCAAATCCCTGCGGAACGCAAACAATCGATTGGGGAGGAAATCAAAACGTGGGTTGTACAGCTGGAACACAAGCTCAAGATCCTTCGGGCTATGGAAATAATCAAACATTCACCGAAGGCCCATGGTGTTTAAACGAAGGAGCATATTATACCATTCATTACCGCGACGATTGGGGCGATGGCGGTTTTCAATTTCGTATTTTGATTGATGGCTTAATTGCTCACGAATTTACTGATGCTGGCTTAGGAACTGATTTTACTTTTCAAGTACAATCACCTCCTTTGTATGATGCAGCTTGTTACACTTTTTTCCGCAAAACTCAGGTACAAGGGCATTATGTTCAGCAAACGGCAAATACTTTAGAATACCTCGTTTATAACTACGGAGCTGAGCCAATTAATTCCTTGGTTTTAAGTTATTCGGTTGATGGAGCAACGCCTGTTTCAGGCACTGTTAGCGGTTTGACTATCGCACCTTATGCTTCTGCTTATATCAATCATCCAATTACATGGAATCCAACAGCCGATGGAAATTATGCTATCACGTTTTCGGTTGATTCAGTAAATGGAAATGCTGATGAGCGAATCTTGAATAATACTGAAACAACAACTTTTGAAGTTGGGCCTGGACGAGCGAATATTTTAAACGATTACTTAACTGGAACGGCTATCCAAACTGTTATTGCTACTTCTGCCAATAGTATTGCTCAACCTATGGATTTGGATTTTCACCCAGCGCTTTCGCGTAAGCAATTGTGGATTATCAATAAAGGAACCGAGAATAGTGGAGGAAGTACGGTAACCATCGATAATACTGGCGAAGCCAATCAAACTTCCGAATTATTGCAAGATGGAAATGCTTGGCATTTTATGTCAATCCCAACTGGAATTGTGTTTAGCGACAATGGTAATTTTGGAACAGCTCCAGGAGTTTTCGACGCCAATCATACCGGAACAGCCAATGCATTCACCGGTCCAACGCTTTGGTCGAGCGATGAAGATGTGTATGCGCAACCGAGTGGCGGAAATGGTTCACATATCGACATGTTGCATGAAAGTCCTAATTGTCAAGGAATTGCTTGGGAAAAGGACAATGTATTTTGGTTGTTCGATGGCTACAATAACGACATCGTGCGTTACGATTTTGTGAATGATCACAATCCCGGAAACAGCGACCATTCGGATGCAATCGTTCACCGTTTTAGTGATGTGCAGGTGTTGCAAGATGCCGCTGGAACAGTTAGTCATTTGGAATTCGACGATTCTCGCACTTGGCTTTATGTAGTGGATAACGGACATCAAAAGGTATTTCGAATGAATATTGAAACCGGAGTTTTTTCGGCTCAATTGCCAACATATGGACCGCATGAAACGATGGCTGAATACTTGAATGTAACTGGCTATACATGGGAAAATGTGGTTACAACTGGCTTGCAAGATCCCGCTGGAATTGCCATTCAAGGAAACAGGATGGTAATTAGTGACCACCAAAGTGGCGATTTGATTTTCTATGATATCAGCAGTGCTCCAGCTACTGAGTTACATCGTATTTCAACGGGTGCTCAAGGAATTATGGGAATTACTATTGGCCCCGATGGGAAGATTTATTATGTCGAAAATACAGGTAATAAAGTAGTTCGTTTAGATCCAGAAACTTCTCCTTTAAAAGTTCCTACGATTGAAAATAGCTGGACCGTTTTTCCGAATCCTTCGAATGGAATGTTAGCAATCAGAGGAGCTGAAATGCATGTTCCGATTCAGGTTCAGGTGTATGCTTCTAACGGACAACTTCTCCGTAATTATACCACCGAAACGGGGCAATTAAAAGATACCGGATTACGTTCGGGAATGTATCACATTCGTG
>JBIKOC010000234.1:0-3999 GCA_044358335.1 Flavobacteriales bacterium
GTGTGGGGCCATTTAACGATGCCTCCATTAAACTCGTGCACAATTTTGGCTTTCAACGTGAAGGCTACATGCGCGAACATTATTACCGCGAAGGCATTCACGAAGATTCTATCCTCTATTCGCTGTTAAAATCCGATTTCGAAAAAGCATACCCTTGTATGCCGTAGCCCAAACGAAGGCATAACAAAGATTCTATCCTCTATTCGCTGCTCAAACCCGATTTCGAAAAGGCTAAGAATTAGGGCAGTGTCCGGGCTTTCGCTATTTGTCCCTATGGGGCTTGTCCTATCGTATGCCTTCGCCAAGGCTATGGCATACGCTGCGGGCTATACGCTCAATCCCTACTGCTTGTTGGTAGTGTGTTGCAGACGTTATCTGAACCCGGATTGAAATCGGGGCATGCCAAAGCACCTAACAATCTTAACGTAAAGCCTCAACGCACCTCCAGCTCCCCGGACTTCAGTCCAGGCATAAAACAATACCAACAAGCATTACGTAATGTCTCAACTCTCCTCCAGCACCCCCGGACTTCAGTCCGGGGCATAACGGCATAAAAAAAGCCATTCGAAAAAACGAATGGCTTTTTGTTTTCTTCAAAAATGACCTAACGCATTTCCCAAGTTACTTGAGTGTTGTCCCAGTACAAGCTAACTTTTCCATCAGCTGTTGCATCTGAGCTAATCTCGAACTTCAAACGCTCATTAAATTCTGTGGATTTTGTTGGCTTCACTTTAAAACGAAGCGCGTCTTTGCTTTCATCGTATTTGTAGGCTCCCCATTGATCAGGAACTGAATTGAAAATGATTGTCCATTCTGTTTCTCCTGGAATAATGAAAAGTGCATATTTGCCTGCACGTAAGAAACTACCTCCAACTTTGCAATCACGGCTAATCTCAACTGTTGTAGCCTCGTTAGCACCTGTTCTCCATACTTTACCATAAGGAACTAAATCACCAAAAATGGTACGTCCTTTAACTCCCGGTGCACTATAATTTATGGTTACTTTTAAGTCACCAATGGTTGCTTCGGTAGTCCGCGGCGGACTCGGACGATCATCCTTCTTAGCAGCCGTCATGGCAGTTTTTTCGGTCTTAGGTTGAGCCTGAGCAGTTGCTGTTACTAGTGTTCCACAAAGGAGCAAAGTACCAATCATTCTAGGCATAGTGAAACGTATCATAGGGTGTTTTTTTAGCTTTGAGGTGTTCAAATATAGCATTTTCACCAGTAAACTCGTGTGCTTGCTTAATTGTTCAAAATACTTCTGCTAACATACAACGCACACTGCCACCACCAATTTGTTCAATCGTTGGAATATCAACCGGTAATAACAAGGCATACTGCTGCAGAAAAGCAATTTCACTCGCTTCCAAAGCATCCAATGCAGTACTCGACAAAACAATCATCTTCTCCTCCGACGAATTGCGAACCTCCAACATATTTCCCGCAAATGCAGCTACTTGTTTCCGACTAATCAGCAGCAATTGTCTTCCCGATTTTCTTAGAGAATCTAACACTTCTATTCGTTCATTTTCGGGAATGCTTTCGGCACAAATAACAGCAAACTGTGTCCCAATACTCAACATCACATTCGTATGGTAATAGGGCTTTCCTAGTTCATCCAATGAATCAAAAACAACGGTTCTATATCCCATTAATCGCCCTAATTCCTCCACTAAACGTTCATTCGTACGTATCGATCTACAGGCATAAATACAGGCATCAATATGATCTAAAACCACACTACCAGTTCCTTCTAAAAATTCAGTAGCTAATTCATGAGCACTCAAGTCTGTAATTGTATACCCCACTAATTGTTCTTTTAATCTTTCAATTAAAGCGGGATCACGTTCCAAACGTCGATTTACCGCAGCCATAGGGTAAAGCACTATCTGTTTGCCAGGATGAATTCCAAGCCAATTATTCGGAAAAATCGCATCAGGTTTCAATGGAATAGGTTGATCTTCTTCCAGCCAAACTTCTATTCCCTCCGAACGAAGCAAATCCACCATCGCATCAAACTCCACTAATGCTTGATCCGAATATTCCAAACCAAAATTTTGCTGAAACGCATTGCTGGCAGCTGTTTCTGGATTGTACCCGAAGTTAGCTGGACGAATCATCAAAACCCGATTGCTCGATTGATACCTCATTTTACCGGACTCAGTTTCAAGAATTTTCCATTCGCTTGTTTTTCAATCATCGTGCGATCCATTAACTGTGGTCGGAAACCGTTTTTATTGTACAAGTCAAATTGATCGTCGTAGTGATCGGCCATAAAGTAACCCGATTGCCCAGTAGGTAATATACTCCAAGAGTGATCCACATCTTTAAAGTCAATAATGCGTCTCATCGCAGGTCCGAATAATGCAGGATAATAACCTGTAGAATCAATATTAAAACCTATGTTATTGATTACTTCATTTCCACCCGAAACACTTGCTGGGCCAACGTTAAATAGCATATTAAATGGTTTTTTGCGACCTATCGGGTGCACATGTTCTATCGTATGCGCTTTGCTCCATTTCCATTTAGAACGGTCTTTACTATATAGTTCAATCAAATCTTCGATAGTCTTGTGCCATGCTTGTTGAATAACGTGGTGGCGTTTTTCAACGGCTTTAGTAGTCCACATATCCCACCAAACCGATTCAGTTTTTTTTAATAATTCGGGATAGGAAGTTTTCATCAAATGCGAATTCATATATGCATTGAATAATCCCGGACCAATTTTATCCCGCATCGCCAAACGTAAAATATTGTAAATCCAACGGTAATAAATAAGCACTCCCGAAGATTCCAAACCATGTCCACCTTCCCAGCTCGCTAAGCGATTAGCTTCTTCCGAACGAACAGCTAAGGGTTCAACAGTTTCTAAAATACGCAGTAACTCTTTGGCTATAGCTGGATAAGCATCGCTTGTTCCATCGGTCATGAGTTTACGCATCATTTCAACATCCCAACCATCTTTAGCACTTAAGCTATTTTCGATACGTCGTGCTCTAAATTCGGGAACATAATAACCCGGATACAAACCTCCTACAATACTATCAGGCTGGTTGTTTGCCGAATAAACGTATCCAACTTCCGG
Source organism: Flavobacteriales bacterium (assembly GCA_044358335.1). GTDB lineage: Bacteria > Bacteroidota > Bacteroidia > M30B66 > M30B66 > CALQRR01. The sequence continues at coordinate 3,089 of JBIKOC010000234.1, forward strand.
ATCTTCCGATTGAGGATTCTGACTGAAATCGAGCCATCCCAGAGGTTCGTCTGCTCCGCTTGCTCCATCTAAGAAACGTTTGCTAAACAATCCAGGTCGACGCTGAACCAATTTTGCAGCTGCCCACCAAGCTATATGTCCGTCTTTATCCCCATACATCACATTCAAACCCGGAGCATCAATTTGAGCCACCGCATTTCGAGCATCATCCAATGAACGGGCGTGGTTGAGCGCATAAACAGCATCCAACGAGCGCGAAGGATATTTCAAATACGACCACCAAACCGAAACTGCTTGATTGTAAATTGGAAAATTATCCATCACTTGTTCCATCAAAGGCCCATGCGTCGATTCGGCAACTTGTAAATTCACATCCGAAGAATCTTTTACATGAATTACTTCGGTGTACATTTTTAGTGGAGTTGACACTTTGTTAAACAACACGTTATTACCATCGCGCTGCTCAATGTAAAAATCCACATCGTCGTTTTCGAACATGGTTAAGCCATTCCCGCAAAAATCGCTATGACCGGTTAGGGCAAACGGGAAACCCGAAAGATGATTTCCATAAAAATGAAAACCCGGATACTCGATATGCGCTTCATACCAAATAGATGGTTGTGCATAGCCCATGTGTGTATCGTTACATAGCAGGGTTTTTCCGTTCTTGGTTTTTTTAGGAGCTAAAACCCAACTGTTAGAACCAATCCAAGGTGAAACAGGATAGGTTTTTAATATATGATCGATGTTCTGACTGAGCTGTTCTGCATTCTCCATCACACGTGGATGAACAGGAATTGTAAGACTTTCTTTTGGCCATCCTAATTCAAGGTCTTGCATATAAGCCTCACCCGCTTTGCGGAACATTCCTTCAACCATTGGATCGATACGGAATCCTTCGGCAAAACCAA
>JBIKOC010000235.1:0-3992 GCA_044358335.1 Flavobacteriales bacterium
AGCCTCTAATGTGCTTTTCTCAAAATTTGCAGCCCCTTTAACGGTATTTACCAAATTGGGGATTAAATCGGCTCGGCGCTGATAAACATTCTCAACTTGCGACCAAGCGCTAGAAACAGCTTCCTGTTTCTGAACCATTTTATTGTATGAACATCCTCCAATTCCAAAAAGGAGAATAACAACTAAAAGAACAATTCCAATGGAAACAATACTTTTCATGTATGAATGGGTTTAAAAACAAGAGCCGAGAAACAAGAATTGTTCCCCGGCTCAAATTACAATAAACCTCTATACAACTTGCGCCACTGAGACTCTTTTCATCAATTTCCAACCACAAAAACTGACGAAGTCTGTCAAATTGGCTTATTATACTAAATCTATGCTGTGGATTCGGTGGATAGGAATTACCACTCCTCCTTTAAGCATGATAGCAGCTTCGGTCGTAGCCCAAATAGTTGTATCAACCATTTTACTACCATCCCGGTCTTCAAAAACAATCTTCACTTTATTGTGATATAGATTGCTCAATATCGTAGCTCTTTCGAGCAATGTTCTACGTTCAATCGCAGAGTCTTTACTTTTTAAAACTTCTTCACGGGGAAAAACCATGTTCTTCACCGTTTCTTTTTCAACCAGGGGCACATTACGCATATATCAGGTTTTGAATTTTTGTTTCTCCCTCCTATTACGTCCTCGGTTAAAAGTCGGTTTCGTTTACTTCCTAGTCGATGATTTGAACCCGAATGATTTCTTTCTCACCCAAAACCGCAGCGAATCGCCTGTCAATCCTACGATTTACAACCCAAACGATCTCTTCATCACACATCAATAACCACTGTGAATTACGCTCTTCGGGCGACAGCTTTAAATCAGTAAAATAATCACTTAATAATTTTCTTCCTTCCATGCCCCAAGGCCAGAATACATCAGCCTTTTGCCACTTTCTTAAACTCAATTTTCCTTTCAATTTAAGAGCAGACAACCACGCCGTATTTTTGTCGATAACCGACAGACTATCAGGCATTTCATCGACATATTGGCAAGATATAGTAGGATAGTATTCGCTTTCTGCAGACGAAACACGTGCAACCTCCTCATAAACAGACACTTTAACCCTATCTAGGCGAAGGGTTTTACCCGCTGCATAATAGAACAGAACATGGGTTTGAGTAAGGTTCTGGGCTATATCTGTACAAATTCGCCAGGAAAATCCATATTCCTTCAAGAATTCATGCAAAATATAAACAGGAGAAGCTTGACTCAACAATTCCTTTTTCAGTATTGATTTCCCGGTAGAATCAACTAGTATATGATTAAATAGCCAAGAGGAAATAAACTGTTTTAGTTGCAGATTTTCCTCATTCAAACGTTTGACAGATTCTTGAACCATTTGCCTAAAATTCGGTTGGATCTCATCCCAAACGGGCAAACCTTTTAAACGAATCGCATTCCTCACATACTTGCTTGAGTAATTACTTTCATCATCTCTCCAAATGAGCTGATTATTAGTGGCGTACTGAATAATATCAGCTTTACTGATAGGAAGTAATGGATGTAAATAAAATCCATCTCCAGTTTTAATGGCAGAAAGCCCTTCGGAACCAGAACCTCTTAGCAAACGAATGAAGAAAGTCTCTACTTGATCGTCGGCATGATGAGCCAATAGAACATTCCTAGCTTGTATTTTTTGTGCAAGTTGAGTAAACCAATTATACCGAATGCGCCTAGCTGCCATTTGAATTGATTCACTTGAAATGGCCTTCATCTCCTCGCTAGCATTATAAACTTCAATATTCCATTGATATACAGAAGCAAGCCGACGAACCAGTTGTTCATCCTGATTAGAATCTTCTCCACGTAGTCCGAAGTTCACATGGGCAAGAGTTCCACGATACCCCGCTTGAGATAAAATATGTAGTAAAACACATGAATCTACTCCTCCACTTATAGCTAAAATAAAGGGCGTATTTTTAGATAAACCTCCTAATTGCAACGAATGAATCGAGATGTTTTCAGGGGCTTTCATTTTTGCAAACTTTTAAGCATAGCTTCCGCTTTCAATAGGCATTCATGGTATTCTGCACTAGCATTAGCCTGATTAGTTATTGCACTGCCTGTGCTAAAGGATAAGTATCCGCTAGTAGCATTCCATGTAAACGAGCGAATCATTACTGCAAAATCATAATCGCCTTCAGAGGTAAAATAACCAAGGGCTCCAGAATAAATTCCTCGTCTGAAATTCTCAGTTTCTTCGGCCAATTCCATTGCTCTTATTTTAGGTGCGCCAGTCATTGAACCCATTGGGAATGCCTTTTTAATTGCCTCCAAGCCCAAATCAGCAGAAGTTAACTCTGCCTCAACAGTAGATATCATGTGGTGCACAGTTGCAAATGGATATACTTCGCAAAGTTCGGCCACTTGTACACTTCCACGTTTTGCAAAGTGTGATAAATCATTTCGAACTAAGTCAACAATCATCACATTTTCAGCTCGTTCTTTTGGGTCAGATTTAAGCTTAGAAATAGCGAGTTGATCAATATCCTCATCAGCACTTCTTCGAACTGTACCTTTTATGGGTTGTGAAATAAGTTTTGTGCCCTCCTTCTTCAAAAACCGCTCTGGACTAGAACCAATAAGCCAATTACTTCCATTCTTCATCACACAAGAAAAGGGTGCGGGTGATAATAAACAGAGCCTTTTGAATAGCTGTATAGGTTCTAAACTAGGAACGTAAGCACCGAAATGCATGCAGAAATTAATTTCATAAATATCTCCGCGTAAAATGTGATTCTTAAGCTGATCAAATCGCTGCGTGTATGTTTCTTCCGACATACTAACACGCATTTCAATGGGAGGAATTGGCTTTTTCCAGTCGATTGAATTTTCTTCTAATTCAACTGAATAACCATAATTAAAAGATTGTCCATTCCTTAATTCACCAATAATACATTCAGGTTTTAAGAATGAAAGGAGAGGAAAATCGGTCAGGTCGGGGTTTTGGGATTTAAGATTCTCTAGGTGGTTTTTTAAGTCGTAGGAAAGAAAGCCCGGAATAATTGGAGCAGATGATGAAGCATTTAAAAAATCCTTCAAGTCTTCCCAAGGCATTGCCGAATCAGCATTTGCTGTAATAAGATTAGTAGATCCAGCTAGTAGAATCCAATTGAATTTCCCATAAGGATCATCATAGCCATTCGACTCTAAGTAATAAACACACGTTTCCTTATTGCTAAGCGTTTGGAACAATTCCAACCTATCGTTTTGGTTCATCTACATTAAAAAACGTTGAGCAAGGTACGAAGGGTAAATTCTGATTTAAACTATCAACAAGGCAGACTTTAAAAATCAATTTATTCCACCAAAAGCCATCCTGTATTTTGCTTAGGTTTGGAGAGCGACATGAAGATATTTTATTTCCCCGGACACTACTATCTTTTCATTCGGAATGTTTTCCGAAAGCCACAGCGATTTGCTTGGTTTAGAAGGCAATTGCTGTATGAGATTAATTCAATTGGAATAAACTCGCTTCCCATTATTACAATTATTTCGTTGTTCATGGGAGCTGTAATTACGATACAAACGGCTTATAACATCGACAGTCCGTTCATTCCTTTGTATGCAGTTGGTTTAGCTACTCGAGATTCTATCATTCTGGAATTTTCTCCTACCATTATTAGTTTAATCTTGGCAGGAAAGGTTGGGTCAAGTATCGCTTCAGAAATAGGAACCATGCGGGTTACCGAACAAATAGATGCGTTGGAGATTATGGGAATAAACTCATCTTCCTATTTAGTTTTTCCGAAGATTCTAGCTGCTGTTCTTATCAATCCATTTCTCATAATCCTCAGTATGTTTCTTGGAATTGCTGGCGGATGGTTTTTTGGAGTTATTGCAGGAAGTGTTACTACTACCGAATATTTATATGGTATTCAGTATGTATTTAAGCCATTTTACGTGTTTTATGCTTTAATAAAAACATTGTTTTTTGCCTT
>JBIKOC010000236.1:0-3981 GCA_044358335.1 Flavobacteriales bacterium
GGCAATTCCTCCACCTAAAATTATAAGTAAACTTTTTCGGCTAGCCCCGTTTTTCAAAAGTGATTCGCACAGCCAAGAAACCGTTTCAAGTGTTTTAGAGTGCTCTCCTGTTTGCTCGAGCAGAAGAATTTGTGGAGATAAATCAGGATTCTGTTGAAGGAAAATGTGCAAACAATCCCGGTGCGTATTGGTGTCACAAAGCAGGAAAATTCGATCCGGCTGAATTTTATTAACCAGAATTGAACATGTTTGAAGCGTGTTTGTTCCACTTTCTATATAAGGATTGGGCGAAATCAGCTCCGTATTCATGTGGGTAAAAGTAGTACAATCCGGTTGGAAGAACGTTAGAAGAAGCTATAACTGGTTTGATAAATTCTGTTAGGTTTGCCAAATAATCTGCGCCGCATGGTGTCCTTTGAAAATACAGAAATCGCATTCAAAAGTAAAAGTAATCAGGAGTTAACTAAAGCCTGGTGGTTGTTTCGGTTTATCGGCAGCAACCAATTAGTTCGAATAGTCAAACCTTTTGCAGGTATTGCTGTAAATATCGGTTTTCCATTCCGGTACATGATCAAACAAACCATTTTCCAACATTTTTGTGGAGGAGAAAACATCGGTGATTGCGAGCATACCATCGCCCATCTGGCTAAATATCATGTACATACCATTCTCGACTATTCGGTAGAAGGAAAAGAATCAGAAGCCGATTTCGATCGTACAACACAGGAAATTATTGATACTCAGGAACGCTCAGTCTTAGATGAACACATTCCGTTTTCGGTTTTCAAACTCACTGGTATTGCTCGTTTCGCCTTATTAGAAAAAGCTAGTTCAAGCGAGACTTTAACCGAAGCAGAACGCAGCGAACTCGACCTTATTCGTCACCGTGTTGAACGCATTTGCAAACGTGCTTCAGAACTCGAACGAAGTGTGATGATGGATGCCGAAGAAAGTTGGATCCAACCCATTATGGATGAGTTGATGTTAGATATGATGAAGCGTTTCAACAAAGAAAAAGCTGTCGTTTACAACACTTTCCAGATGTACCGACATGATCGCTTAGCCAAATTAAAAGAGTTACATAGTCAAGCCTTAGAATTTGGATTTTACCCGGGAGTGAAACTTGTACGCGGTGCTTACATGGAAAAAGAACGTGCACGTGCTTTGGAAATGGGTTATCCATCCCCTATTCAATCCGATAAAAACGCTACAGACCGAGATTACAACGCGGCATTAACTTTTATGATGGAGCAAATCGATCGTTTTTCGATATGTGCTGGTTCTCACAACGAAAGCAGTGCGTCACTTTTAATTCAATTGATGGAGGAGAAAAAAATCTCTAAAAACGACCAGCGCGTTTATTTCTCCCAACTACTTGGAATGAGCGACCATATTAGCTTTAACCTTTCTCATGCTGGTTATAATGTGGCGAAGTATGTTCCATACGGCCCTGTAAAAGATGTACTCCCATACCTCATCCGAAGGGCCGATGAAAACACATCCGTTGCCGGACAAACCAGTCGTGAATTAAGTTTGCTAAACAAGGAGCTTACACGAAGAAGAAATAAGTAGTTGTCTTATTCGTTTGCTTGAAAATAGGTTGATGAAATTTAATTGGATTAACACCCTAATTGGAATACTGATAAGTATTGGGTGTCATGCACAAGTGCTCCCAACTGTAAGCTGCAGTAATTTAAGTGGTCAAACTTTTAGCCTTCCTTCAGCCAAGGAAAAATACTCCATTTTGCTAGTCACATTTAGCAAGAAAGGCAATGAGGCCGCCGAAACGTGGGTTGACCCCTTGGTTCAGAAGTTTATCCGTAAAAGTGGTTTGTTGGATGCTTTTTTCACGGCAGATGTATATGCCCTTTCAATTGTAAATAGTGCAGAATGGGCGATGATACGTTCACAGGAACAGAAAATCAAAGCAGATATTCCAGCCGAACTTTTATCTAATCTGGTTTATTCTCAAACGAGTCCTCAGCCTATCCTGGATATCCTTGGTGAGAAGGCTAAGAATTCTGCCACTGTTTTACTAGTTCAATCGGATGGAAAAATCATTCGGATGGTTTCGGGAGAATATTCCGATAAGAAACTGGAAGAGCTGGAAGAAGGATTTGAATAATTTAAGGTAGTCTGTAAAGTATTGTTTCCATTTAAACCCTGTTTTTTGTAGGTTTGGATGTTTAAATTTTAAGCATGAAATCGGTATTCTGTGTTTTACTTGTAAGTGTGCTTTCTCTCCTTTCTTGCACGGCTCCAGACACGGTTCAATTATCTGGCTATCAGGGCACTCCTGATCAAGGATTATTTGCTTCCATTCCTATATGCTATTCGTCTCTACCAATTGCTTTGGGAGATACCTTGAGTGAGGTACGAGAAAAAACCCAAGTTTACGATGATTTGAATGCCACTAACTTGGAAGAATATTCCACATTAGAGTGGACCGAACATCATTCAGAAAACGAAACAGATTCGGTAATTCGCTGCACTTTTAAGAATCAACGCTTAGTTCATTTTAGTAGTGAAACGTATTTAGATGAACTAAGCAAAACTAAATCTGAACTTATAAGCCGAGTTGATCCCCTGTTTACGTGCATTTCGGAAGTTAGACCAATCCTGTATTTTGGTAAAAATTTGAGTTTCACACAAGTGGATGATGCACTTGCACAGCATTATCAAATTCTAAAACAAGAATCGGGTTACAAAGGACTCAAATATGAGATTGGGTATACCGAAGACAGCATGAAAGTGACAATTGCCGAACATTCTTAATCCTATCACATGAGAATACGATTACACTACACATTACTTTTTACTTTACTATTAAATGGAACTTGGGCATTTTCACAAACAGATGCATTTCGTTCTGAAAGTCAAGATTTATTGAAAAAAGGAGAAGCAGCTAAAGCCTTAGAAAAAATGAACAAAGCAATTAGTATTGCTCCTGAGGTAGGTGAAAACTGGTTTGTTTTAGGCAAAGTACATATTGCCATGAATGATCGTAAATCGGCATTAAAAGATTTCCGCAAAGCCGATTCACTAAAATTAGCGACAGGCGATTTCTACTTAAATTATGGAGTAGCACTTTTTGATAATGGTAACTCGAAAGACGCATTTCCTTTATTCGAAAAAGGAATAAAAGTAGATCCTAAAAATTATGAGTTGTATTACAATAGAGCACTAGCCTGGCTAGAGCTTGAACGTCTTGATGATGCTATGAAAGACTTGAATGCAACAGTTGAATTAAAAAACGACTTTACTGAAGCGTATCTTCAACGTGCCATGCTAAGTTTTGAAGATGAACACTTCCTGTTTTGTATCAAAGATTGTGATCAAGTTCTAGCCTTAAATCCCAATAGCTCGGAAGGATATTTCTATCGTGCTATGGCCAATGGAAGTAGTGGGAATCATGCCAATGCTATCAAGGATTTTGATAAAGCATTAGAGATGAACCCAAAGAATGATGAAGCGCTTTGTCGACGTGGTGCAGCTAAGATGTTATCGGGCAATAAAAAAGGTGCATGCATGGACTGGAAAAAAGCTGTTGAATTGGGAAATGATGAGGCTCAACAATATTTAGAAGTAAATTGTACAGTTGCTGAATAATAAAACTATGAAAACACTAATTGGATTCCTGTTTTTGATTCTACTTGGCACTCAGTCAATGTCTGGACAATCACTTTCGACGCAAATAAGCACCCTCTATAACGATGGGGTTACCCTAATTGGTGAGAAGAAATACGCCGAAGCGCGTTTGAAATTAGACCAAGCAGTTCGATTGAAAAGCGATTATGCTGAAGCTATTTTTGCACGAGGCACGTGTAGTTTGATGTTAAACGAACGTGAAAAATCGTGTATTGACTTTGCAATGGCTTCTAAAATGGGTTGGAGAGCTGCTGATGAATATGTGACAAAATACTGTGGTGCCGATGCAATCGGACGAAAAGTAAAACCTGTAGAACCTAAAAAAGCACCGGG
>JBIKOC010000237.1:0-3966 GCA_044358335.1 Flavobacteriales bacterium
AATCTCTTTTGAGTTCTCGTGTATGATTTTAACTTGATAATCAATAATCCATGCTGTGAGAAGGATAATGGCATTGGCAGTTCCTAGCAGTAGAAAATTATCATCCACACCGGTAAGAGAATTAATGATTCCAAGTGTAACACTTACAAAGAAATAACCCATCTCCCGAACGGGAACAGTCACAGTTCGATAGCGTAAAATGGAGAAAATAGCAAACAAGCCAAAAGCAAAGCCCATTTTGAGTTTAGCACTGCTCAATAAGAAGCAAATGAGGAAATTGATAATATTAAATAGGAAAAAGGTGAACAAGAAATCGCGGTTCTTGCTCATTGGGTAGTATAGAATACGAATAAGGATAAAAATCACGAAAAAATTTATCCCGAATCGGGTAATAAACTCGAGCCAACCATGTGTTGCAGCTATCTCATTCACTAACTCGCTTGTTTCCATTTATCTTCAATTAGGTGTTTTATTTTGCGGAGTTTGGAGCCAAATGCATTCCGCTTGATTTCGTGATTCAATAATGCAACTGCAATAGTGTATTTACTAATTCGGGTTTCTCTAATTTGTCGCTCGCGCAAACATTCCAAAAATGGACTATTTCGAGAAGCCTTAGCTTGTTTAACTTCAACAATCACCAAGCCTTCTAGCGAAACCTCTTCTGTCTCATTTTTTAGGTGAAGGTTGAGGTCAATGGTCACACGCTCTTCGGTTTCACGACTCATGAGTGTTAATCGTTTGTAATTAACCCACATGGTAGGTTCTAACTGCAAACCATCTTTTACGCATTCGCTCAGCAATTCCTTTTCTGGATTTCCGAGCGTTTGAGGAATATTTTCGGTTGGAACCCGATGTTTATCTGTTCTTAATCCTTTAATTTTCTTCTTGATCTCGAAAAACACTTCTCCAGAATCCTGATATTTTCTGTAGCGGATTTTATACCGATTTGGTTTTCCATTGTGATGATCGGTATAGGATGAATAAGCAGATGTATCGAAATACAAGGTATTGTATTGAAATAATCGCTTTTCGTCGATTGAAAGAATGTTGTAATCGTTCAGCACTTCTTTCAGCATTGATTCAAGCTCTTCATATCTGAAAATGAACTTTTGATCTACCCGATTGAGTAGTTTGAGTCGGTTCATATCATCTATACTTGCAGCTTGGAACTGATCAAGAATAGCTAAAAGCGGGTGTTCTGAACTCATGCTTGTATCAATCGTAGATAACAAAATCGGGAAGAATCAAATCTTGTTTGTTCGATGTGATTTCCACATCCTGAACTAGGTAGTTCTGATTGAATACACAGGTATCGCATTGAGAAAACACATATACCTTATAATTTCCTTTTCGAAGACCTTTGAATGTGTAATCACCCGAATAGGAAGTGCGAACATCATTATCTGCGGCGCTATTATCTCCATAGGAAATATAAACGCGATAATCACCTGCATATGCACTGTCGGTAATAACTCCACTTGTATTCACATCATATCCAAATACTTTCCCGCTAATAGATGCAGAACCACCTTCTCCGGCTTCTTTGCTGCAGGAAATTAAGGTGAATAAACTTAGGATGGACAGAAGTGAAAATCGAAACATGGTATTTTTGGGCGAATATTACGCAAAAGTTTATTCAATCTAGGGTTTTCCTTAATATAAGAGTGAAAATAGCACCTTTTAAATCAGGTTTGTTTTGTAAAAAGCTAATTCGGAAGCCTTTTTAGCAAACAGAAACAAAATCTAAAAAAAGGAAAATCTCAACCTAAGACTAAGTGCTTAACATTAGTTAAATGTTCTGGTTTTTTAGTTATTCGAATAAACCGAGATATTGAGATTGTCTATGTGTATGGTGTTTTTGCCTCTATTCCAGATATATACAGATAGTTTGCAATTAGGACCACAGGCTGGAATTATGAAAAGGGAAAGTGATTTTTTCCAAGCTTGACGTTCTCTTTTTAGTGTTTCGATTGGTGAGTCTTTGTAAAATACATTTTTACCACCATCATCAATGGCAACAACTAAACGACTTTCAGGTGCTAATTGTGGATTAAGAACAGCTGCGCTTACTATGAGCATTGTTTCCTTTCCATTGAAGATGGAAGTTACAGGAGAGCGGTATGTAATTCCAAATTCGTTTTCTGTTGAAGTTATACCAGCGAATTTACCTTCAAACGATTGAGTTGAATCGGTTTCGGTATGTTCCCAAGGAGATTCTAATTTAGTTTCAAAGTCGGTATTGACTTGAAGGAGAGCTGGCTTTTCGTTTAGTCGATAAAAATCAGCCAAGGTTCGTTCTTTCTCGAAATCTATATGTTTGAAAATACTAACTGGTCCCAAATCAGCCACTTTATGCATGTAGTTAATGATCTCGGGGTAATTGGGATAGATATCGCTCAAAAACCACTCATCTTGAAGTAGTATATAATCGTATTTCCAGTTTAACGCATTTTTTAGATTTGCTTCCGAAGTAGTTACAACGGCAAATCCTTTCCGTTGCATGCGGATAAAAGGAATATTAGGAGCTTGAGAATCTAAAACTAACAATGTGGCTGAACGGGCAATGCCCATTGAATCGAGTTTCACATCCAAGCCTTTGTAATCTCTTACCATGGAAGCAATTTTATCCCAATGTCCAGTGCCTCGCTTTTCTTTCTGAATGGAAGCGGCTAAATAGACCATTGGCACTAAAAGTCCGGCTGCTAGATAAATGGAATAATTGATGCTTTCAATGGAAGATTTGAGGTAACGAAATAGTAAGAGGAAAAAGAGGATTCCGGGTAAAAAGAAAGTATCGAGAAAATAATAGTCATGAACTCGAAACTGTTGCAACATGGCAAACAGGAAGAATAAGCAACCTAGAAAACTAATGAGTGTATATTGAAGTAGTTTCCTTGAAAGGGATTCGAACTCGCCACGTTTTTTAAAAAACTGGAAGATGGCAATCGAAATCAGAAACACTAATAGTACAATTTGAATGGGGTTGAAATAATGATAAATCCAAGTGTCGAGAACAGTTGTTATGATATCAATAGCTTCTCCGAAACTAGAAGCTGGCTTGAGTTTATTCAGGAAGATAGAGCCATACTCCGCTCGTAAATGATTGTTGTAAATGAAATAGTAAGCTAGAAAACCAAAACCAATGAATAAAGTTAGCCAGTGCTGCCAGTAAAATTTTCTTTCTTGTATCATTCGCAAAAACTCCATAGAAGCAATGGCGATAAGCGGTATGACAAAAGTAGTTCGAGTAGCTGCAGCTAATGTGAATAAGGCTATTGCTAAAACAATTGAGCCTGTCTTGTTTGTTTTTCGATGTTTGAAATAGTAGTAAACTCCAAGAATACTTATGGAAAGTGAAGGTATTCCGGGAAGAAAGCCAGCTTGGTAATAGGTGAAAAGGGGTGCTGTTGCCACCAAGCCAGTTAAAAATAATGAACTCAGCCAGTCATTATCTACCAAACGAGATAATCGGTAGAAATAGAATAATCCCAAGAAACTCAATAGTAATTCATAACACCGAAATACCCAAGGATCTCGTGTTTGAGTGAGTTTCATTCCGGCCGCAATAATGTATTCATGAATGGGGAAATCAACGGCTGTAATACTATTCGTTCCAGGTACTAAAAAATCACCCGGAAACTGCTTGTTCATCACATAGGTTTGGGGATGAAAGAAATCAAAGCCATTATCTATGAATCCAAGAGCAATTGCAAAACGGTCTGACTGTGCCCAAGCATGTGTCCACAGGGGAAACTCATTGAGGTTTTTAGCATGAAAAAACAAGCCAAGACTCAGGATTAATGCAATTGCCCATATCTTTTCTTTCTGTTTCATGTTGAAGTATTCCTAGCGTTTGTATAGAATAAAGGGCAATTTAAGGATGATGAACAACATTACCATTTTCATCCATTTCTAAAAAGGGATTATAAGCTAATTCCCAAAGATTGTCTTCTGGATCAGCAATAT
>JBIKOC010000238.1:0-3964 GCA_044358335.1 Flavobacteriales bacterium
GAAGGCATTCGTTACCTATCGAATAAAAGACGGAGTAGTTTATCTTTTGCATACTTCAGTTCCCGAACATTTCGAAGGAAATGGCATTGCATCACAGTTAGCTAAGAAAGTCTTCACCCATTTGAAAGAATCGGATACTAAGGCTAAATTGTATTGTGCATACTTAAGAACGTATGTAGAACGTCATCCCGAATGGGAAACCATTTTAGTTGCCTAAATTGAAAAATTGTGAGTGACGAATTTTACATGGGAGAAGCCCTGCGTGAAGCGAAAAAAGCCTTTGCCGCCGACGAAGTTCCTATTGGTTGTGTAATTGTTTGGAAGGATCGGATTATTGCGCGAGCATTTAACCGCACCGAACAGCTCAAAGATTTTACCGCTCATGCCGAAATGCAGGCATTCACCAGCGCTTCCGATTATCTGAATAATAAATACCTAAACGAATGCACACTTTATGTGACGTTAGAGCCCTGTGTGATGTGCAGCGGAGCGTCGTTTTGGACACAATTAGGTAAAATTGTATTTGGGGCAAGTGATTTAAAACGTGGTGTTTCTGCTATTTCTTCACGCATTTTACATCCTTCAACCGAGGTGATTTCGGGAGTGATGGAGCAAGAATGTGCCAGATTGCTCAGCGAATTCTTCCAGAAGAAAAGAAAGAAAGATTCCGGAACTCCTCTACAGGATTAGATTCGGGTTCATTTTATTATGTGAGCATTATCAATTTATGAAGCTCATCAATTTTTCATGAATCGCCCATTTATGTATACTGCTTTAGTCAGTAAAAATGACTACTTTTGCGCCGCCAAAAACCTGACATGCAGCAAATACGGAATATTGCGATTATTGCCCACGTTGACCACGGTAAGACTACCCTCGTTGACAAAATTCTACATCAAACGAAACTGTTTCGCGAGAATCAGCAGTTCGGAGATTTGATTCTTGACAATAATGACCTCGAACGTGAACGCGGAATTACGATTTTGTCGAAGAACGTATCTGTTCGATACAAAGATGTTAAAATCAACATCATTGATACACCTGGCCACGCCGACTTTGGCGGTGAGGTTGAACGTGTATTAAATATGGCTGATGGAGTTCTTTTATTGGTAGATGCCTTTGAAGGACCGATGCCACAAACTCGTTTCGTGCTTCAAAAAGCATTAGCGTTAGGTTTGAAACCAATCGTGATTATTAATAAAGTTGACAAACCAAATTGTCGCCCAGATGAGGTGCACGACGCGGTTTTTGAATTATTCTTCAACCTAGATGCAACCGAAGAGCAGTTGGAATTTAAGACTGTATTCGGATCTTCTAAGATGGGTTGGATGGGAGCAGATTACAAAAATCCAACAGATGGGTTTGAATACTTGCTTGATACCATTGTTTCGGAAATTCCAGCACCATTACAACCTGCAGGAACTCCACAAATGATGATTACATCACTCGATTTCTCCACTTATATCGGACGTATCTGCGTAGGTCGTTTGTTACGTGGGGAATTGAAAGAGAATATGCCAGTTAGCTTAGTGAAACGTGATGGTTCAATTGTAAAATCACGTATTCGCGAACTTTATACTTTCGAAGGATTAGGAAAAGCTAAAGTGCCTTCGGTTGTTGCGGGAGATATTTGTGCACTAACTGGAATCGAAGGATTTGAAATTGGTGATACTGTTGCCGATTTTGAAAATCCAGAAGGCTTGGTTCCAATTGACGTGGATGAGCCAACCATGAGTATGTTGTTTACCATCAACAACTCACCATTCTATGGTAAAGACGGAAAGTTTGTGACTTCTCGCCATTTGAAAGAGCGCTTAGAAAAAGAATTGGAGAAAAACTTGGCTTTACGAGTTCAACCAACAAATTCGGCTGATTCATTCTTGGTATATGGTCGTGGAATCCTGCATCTTTCTATTCTAATCGAGACTATGCGTCGTGAGGGTTATGAATTGCAAGTTGGACAGCCTCAGGTTATCATCAAAGAAGTAGATGGTGTTAAGCATGAGCCAGTTGAAGTATTAACGATTGATGTACCAGAAGAATATTCAGGTAAAGTGATTGAGTTGGTAAGTCAGCGTAAAGGAGAACTTCGTGTGATGGAACCGAAAGGCGATATGCAACATTTGGAGTTTGAGATTCCTGCACGTGGAATTATCGGGTTGCGTAACCACTTGTTAACAGCATCAGCTGGAGAGGCAATTGTAGCGCATCGTTTTAAAGATTACGAACCTTGGAAAGGTGAAATTCCGCAACGTACCAATGGAGTAATGATCGCAAAAGATCCAGGTAAATCGATTGCTTATTCGATTGATAAGTTACAGGATCGTGGATATTTCTTTGTTGATCCAGGTGAGGATGTTTACACTGGGATGATCATCGGCGAACAAAATAAAGCTGGTGATATGGTGGTGAATATCACTCAAGAGAAAAAATTAACGAACATGCGTGCATCTGGATCAGATGATAAGATGCGTATCGCTCCAGCTATCAAATTTTCGTTAGAAGAAGCAATGGAGTATATCCAGAAAGATGAGTATGTAGAAATTACTCCAGGTGCTTTACGTATCCGTAAAATTCATTTGGATGAAAATACACGTAAACGTGCATCTGCACAGTTATCGTAATCAGGTATAATGTTAATTGAAAACGCCCGAAGCAGATTTTGCTTCGGGCGTTTTTTTTGATAAAAACAAAAAGCCGGAACAAATTAATGAGCCAGCTTTTTAATAGGTTAAAATAGTTTAGTGAGCAACAACTAAACGCGTTGAAGTTGAGTTACCGTTTGAATTTACAGCACGAAGAATATAAACACCATTATCCAGAGCGGAAGTAGAAACAAGAGCCTGTAATTGATTGGAAGCAACGGTTTGCACTGTTACAATTCGACCGCTTAAATCCATTAGCTCGAGACGAGATACATTCATATCGGCAGTTAAGATAACACGTACTTGATCGCTTGCAGGGTTAGGAAAAACGCCTATAGTAGAACTTGCAATTTGTTCAAACCCAACTTCAGTAGGATTCACATAGGTAACAGATGTATCGCTGGTAGTTGAAGTTTCATCGATTGAAATAGATAGTAACACAGCACCTGGATAATCTGAAGAAATCCAGTTATAAACTGTAGTAGATCCTTCTCCAGCTGGAGGAGGAAGTGGAATACCAAAATCATCTACATACGTTTGCACCGACATCATTCTAAGTACATTGCTAAAAGTACCAACAGGAGTAATAAGGGTTCCGGCTGCATCCATAACTGTAACATTGGTTCCAGTTCGTGAATAGCTTAGAGGACCTGCAGTAAAACTCATAGCGAAGTTGTCAGTAAATGTGGAATTCAAACTTGCAGGAAACCGGAGTACATCCATTGGATTGGAATAGTTTACCAATATATTACCATCGGTTGAGGAAAGATAAGCCCCAATATTAGTCCAAGCATTGGCATCAACCGTATAAAATGCACTAAACGATGCAGGCCCTTCGTTTGTCACAAAAGCTACAGTTGCAGTTGGAAAGTTTGAATTACCTGCAGCATTAGCCGGTGGAACAACAAACTCAGTATTTAAAGAATCGGAAACTAAGCTTCCAAAATTCCAGTTTTGACCAGAGCCAGCAGGACCTGGATCAATTGTACCACTCAATGATACATAGCGGTTAACATGATTAGTACCGGGAGAAGAAACCCAGTTCGAATTTATCGTTTGAGCATTAAGGCTCATCGCTACAGTTATAAATGTGCCTGCAAATAGGGTAAAAAACTTCATATGCTTTTCTTTTAAAAATAGTTAAGAGATACCAATCCAACAAATAATCTTTCTAAAAGAATGAACACTTAGTAGTGAATTCAAAAATTAGCAAACTATTAAGTATCAATTATATATTGGAAGCGAATAACATCAAACAGTCAAGATGTGTTTTTTCAAACAAGAAAACCGGTCCATCAAATGAACCGGTTTTAGTTTGA
>JBIKOC010000239.1:0-3930 GCA_044358335.1 Flavobacteriales bacterium
AGCCTAAGCTCCTTTTTCTTTCACAAACCACCAATTGAATTCTGTAAATCTACCAAAAACAGATTTATTGGCATTGGTTATCGGGGTCAATAACCACTACAAAAGTATAAAATAGAATTGAAAAAAAAACTCTCGTTTATCTTATAGAATAAGTTGTAATTTATTTTTTAGCAATTCGGTAGTAACGATATCCCGATTTGAAATGAACGCATGCTACATAAGTCCCAGCGGGCAATACATTTCCGGGAATAATAAAGTCAAGACCTTGATTGGTATCGAACCTTTTTTCTAAAACGAGCCTTCCCGTTAAATCACGTAAGATAATTTCCGAAACCGTATTTGAGGCCTGTGTGTGAACAAGGTGAAAGTCGGAATCGGAAGGATTCGGGAAAACATTAATTTCATCTCCTGAACCTAAATCTTCTATTCCTACCAAAGCAACAATGATAGTCTTCGTAATGGTATCCGATCCACATGGATTTGAAATGATTAATGTGATATCATATGGGCCACTATCTGGGAATGTAAACGAAGGATCACGAAGTGGAGATGTTCCAATCGAATCGAAAGCCCATTCATAGCTCAAACCATTTTGTGAATTGTTGTTGAAGCTTATGGTATATCCTCCAACTCCTTGTGAGTAGGCAAAATTGGCAATTGGAAATTGCGACTGAATTACTTCTACTAATGGAGAGCTTCCCGGACAACCATTCACGTCTACAGCAGTTACAGAATAATAACCGGTAGCGCTAACTGTAATGGCTTGTCCAATTGCACCGTTTGACCATTCGTATTGAGAGAATCCAGTTCCAGCTGTGAGTACCGCGGGTTCGCCATCGCAAATAGCGGCTAAACTTGGTTCAACTGGAATTGATACGGAAGAACCGCTGATAACCTGAGTTGCAGATGATGTGACAACGCAACCATTGGCATCTGTTGCTGAAACAATAAATGAACCCGGACTACTTACAACTACCGTTGATCCTGTTTGGCCATTTGACCAGTTATACGCTATAAACCCTGCTGATGCTGTAAGAGTAGCTGATGACCCACATAATGTTACGGGGCTAGCTGGAGTGATAGATAGTGGTGGAGGTGGAACAGACGTGAATGTTAGTGGAGTAGAAGCGCCCGAACAACCACTAGCATCAGTTCCTGTAACCGAGATAGTGATTGGATTACTAATCGAAATAACTGCTGTTCCAGCTTGTCCGTTCGACCAAACTAAATTGGTATAATTTCCTGTTACACTTAATGTTACTGGACCATTACACAAATTGAGACTATTAGGTGTGTAACTTACAGGAATAACTATGGCATTTGTTAAGGTTACTGTCCATGTGCTAGATGTAGTAACACCACAGCTGCTTGTAACGCTTACTTGAAAATAGGTTGTTTGCGTAAGTGGTCCAGTCGTGTAAGTTGCTGAAGTAGCTCCTACAATTGGAGTAAACGTTGTATTATTGGTTGAGCTTGACCATTGGATCGTTCCAGGACTACCTTGAAAAATCAATGAAGCTGTTCCTCCACTACATACTGTTGTACTGGACGAATTCGAGATTGCTGCTGTTGGAGCTCCAGCTACTTCGATAGTGATTACACTAGGTGTTCCAATTGTATTGGGAGAATTAGCTACTACTCGAATGAGGTAATTTGTTCCTACTGGTGTCCCCAAAGGAATATTTGCATTTATAACCCCCGATGTAGTACTAGATAAAGTTCCAATAACTACAGGAGAAGCAAAACTCCCCGAACTATTCGAAAGCTGTGCTGTAAATGTATTACCAGCATTGAACGTACCTGTTGCTGTATATGGAACCGAGATAGCTTGTCCCGGACAGTATGGTCCTAAAGTAATATTATCTGTTGTGATGGAGTTTACGCTAGCTGGAGTTGAAGTAATTTGTAAATCATCTATCGCAAATGCAGGGTCTGTTGCAGAATCAAATGAACTGATGGTCGCAAATCGAAACGCAAACATCAAATTCCCTTGGTTATCAAATGCGGAACTTGAAATAGTTGTTTGTGTCCAATCTCCCTGATTGCTATATTCTGAAGGTCCTCCAGGAACTAAATTCCATGAAACACCACCGTTTGTGCTATAATAAACTTCTCCATAAGAACTCCCTGCAAATCCATTACACAACCACCAAAAACTTAAAGACACCCCTGTTTGTCCAAAGGTGCTTATTCCAGCATTCATAGCAGCGAAATAACTTTCTGTCCCAGGACAACCTAAAAGACTAGCAGCAATAAAATGACAATTGTCAATACCGTTCATCAATCCTTCTGTGGACGTAATGTGAAGATAATCGCTTTGGGGAGAACCCGTGATACCAGCTGGTTGATTGGGTGTGTTCCCTATTAGAACAGGAAAAAGTGGAACAGTTAAACAAGTCGGAGTAAAATTCCCACCAATATAACTTGAATTCAAAACCCATTGATTCGCTCCTCCTGCCGATCCTCCCAAATCCGCAGTGTTCAAATTGAATACAGCTCCTCCAGTGTTGAAATCTTCGGAAAATAATACTGTTTGTGCCGATGCATCCAACATGAAAAGGGAACAAACAGCAACTAGTAAAGCGTAAAGTTTTCTCATAGCACAGTGATTCCGACAAATTTAATCAATTGCATCGTACTACCAAGTGCCGATCATCATCTTCAAATAAGTCTGATATACTCCTTATTTTACCTTTGAAACCTCTTAACAGAGCATTTCTCAACACATCCGAAAGTGTATATTTGACGACATGATAACCGCACGCAAACAAGTCGATTTTCTAATCATAGGTTCGGGAATCGCCGGACTCAGTTACGCACTCAAAGTGGCTCATCATGGAAGTGTGTGTATGATTACCAAAAGCGACGAGGACGAATCAAACACCAAGTACGCTCAAGGTGGCATTGCTGCTGTCATCACAGCTTCCGATTCGTTCGATAAGCACATCGAAGACACGCTCATTGCAGGCGATGGTTTATGCGACGAAGAAGTTGTTCGCATGGTCATTACCGAAGCTCCCGATCGCATTCGAGAACTCATCCAATGGGGTGCGCAGTTCGACAAAAATTCCAGCGGAGAATTCGACCTTGGAAAAGAAGGCGGTCACTCCGAAAACCGCATCCTGCATCATAAAGACACCACCGGCTTCGAAATCGAACGGGCACTCATCGAGCAAGTCAATGCACATCCAAACATCGAAGTGCTCGACCACCATTTTGCGGTCGAAATCATCACCCAACACCATCAAGGACAATATGTTAACAGCTCCACACCCGATGTAGTTTGCTATGGTGTGTATGCCCTCAATCTGAAGACAGGTTTTACCGATGTGATTTTGGCAAAGACTACGCTCATGGCTTCGGGCGGTGCCGGAAATGTTTACGCATCTACCACCAATCCGCGCATTGCTACTGGCGATGGAGTTGCCATGGTGTATCGGGCAAAAGGGCGCGTGAGTCACATGGAGTTTATTCAGTTTCATCCTACAGCTCTTTACCAACCGGGTGTGCAGCCTGCTTTTTTAATTACCGAGGCGATGCGTGGTTTTGGAGCCGTGTTGCGCAATAAAGAGGGCGAAGATTTTATGCCACGCTACGACAAACGTGCATCCCTTGCTCCCCGCGATATTGTGGCGCGTGCTATCGACAATGAACTCAAAGTGCGAGGCGACGAATGTGTTTACCTCGATTGCCGTCATCTCGATTCCGAAGGTTTGCAAACGCATTTCCCTAACATTCTCGAAAAGTGCCTGAGTTTAGGCATCGATATTCGAAAAGACCTCATTCCTGTTGTACCAGCTTGTCATTATATGTGCGGCGGAATTGTAGTTGATACCCATGCGCAAACCAGTATTCGCAACCTTATGGCGGCGGGCGAATGTTCTTCAACCGGACTGCATGGCGCTAATCGTTTAGCTTCTAATTCACTGC
>JBIKOC010000240.1:0-3923 GCA_044358335.1 Flavobacteriales bacterium
TGAGAAATTGCTCGAAAAAGAACGCGAATACGCTGAGCATTTTGCCAATCCATACAGCGCAGCCGAACGTGGTTATGTAGACGAGGTAATCCATCCCGAACAAACCCGCGAAAAGCTGATTCGTGCGTTTAAGATGCTCGAAAATAAAGTTGCGAAACTACCACGCAAGAAACACGGGAATATCCCGTTATAATCTCACAGTGGTTACGGAACAAAATTCTCCTTTGCACAAAGTTCGTTACCTCCTTGCGGGCTTTGTGTTTTTTATGTCCTTCTTGAGCCTGAATGCACAGGTAAAAGTGTCGGGGACCGTGTATGACAAAGATAGTGGCCGACCATTGCCTTATGCTTTTGTCATTATTCAACGTACTCAAAATGGCGTTTTTTGTAATCAACGCGGACAGTTTTCACTAGATGTTCAGCCAACCGACTCACTTTTGTTTTCCTTAACGGGCTATCAGTTTACTAAAGTATTGTTGGGTGATTCGGTTCGTAAACCGGCGTATTCATTACGAATTCCATTGGTTGTTAAGCCCGTTAAACTGCGGACGTTTGAAGTAAAAGCTCCTAAAACTTTTGATCAAATTTTGGCTGATCTCGAAAAAGCCGAAAGCTCCAAAGTACATCACACCACCAGCGTAGGCAATGCTCTTGAAAGTCCGATTACGTTCTTATACATGCAGTTTAGCCGCGAAGGAAAAGCCATTCGCCGCATTTCGGAACTTCGCGCCGAAGATCAAAAGCAAGCACTCCTCAAAGAACTCTTTACCAAATACATGCTGGCTCATATCATTGATCTCGACGAGAAAGACATGGACGACTTCATTGCTTTTTCAGGTTTAACGAATACTTTCAACCTGTTCGATACCGAATACGAATTGGTGGTGTATGTGAAGAATCGTTATGTGGATTACAAGAAATACAGAGGTATCGAAGATTGATTATTCTTCGTCTTTAAACCACGATGCATATTTGAGGTAATTATCGGCAATGCGGTCTATTTGTCCGCGAACAAGTTCTTCGCTCACTTTCTTGACCGGTTTAGCAGGCACTCCAGCCCAAATCCAACCCGATTCTACCACGCTATTTTCGAGCACAACCGCTCCAGCAGCTATGATGCTACCCGAATGCACTACAGCATGATCCATCACAATAGCGCCCATTCCAATGAGGACATTATCGTGCAGCGTGCAACCATGAACCAGTGCGTTATGTCCAATAGAAACTCGATTACCAATCGTGGTAGCAGCTTGTTCGAATGTGGCATGAATCACAGCACCATCTTGAATATTCACCCGATCGCCGATTCTAATAGCATTCACATCGCCACGAACAACAGCATTAAACCAAACACTGCAATCGCGCCCCATGACTACATCACCAATCACAGTAGCTGTTTCGGCGAAATAGCAATTCTCACCAAACTCGGGAACAAACCCACGTACCTTTTTTATAAGCGCCATACCCAAAATGCGTGTTAATTTGCGAAAGATAAAAGGAATTCGTTGAGCCGCTTTGAACCCATTGTGTAAAACTGCATAAGAAGCCCGATTCTCCTTTATATCCAATAATTCTGAGCCTATGAAACGCTTTCTTTTTAACCTGCTACTACTTTGTTTCACGACTAGCATAATTGCGCAGGACACCGAAAATCAACGCATTAAAACTAAACCCGAAAAAATAACGCTTTACATCAGTGGAGCTCAGGTAGATTCAAAAGGTAATGGTTCTTTGAAAACGGGAACACAAACCTTGGTTTTCGATAATCTATCGAATTATGTAGATCCTAATTCCATTCAGGTAAAAGCCGATGCGGATATCACCATTATGGCGGTGAATTTTCAGTTGAATTATTTGGAGCCGCAAAATAATCCGGAGTTCAAACGCATGGAGGATACGCTCCGCAATGCTAAGAAAGAAATTGCCCGTGTCACTTTGAGTAAAAATACCTTTCAAGAAGAATTGACCATGCTCACGGCGAATCGTTCTATTGGTGGCGCGAATACCGGTGTGAGTGTTTCGGAATTAGAAAAGATGGCCAATTTTATTCGTACCCGAATTGGTGATGTTTCCTTGAAGAAGTTAGAAGCGGAGGAAAAAGAAACGAAGCTGCGTGAACACATCACTCAACTCGAAAATCAGATGAATCAAATGCGCAATCGTGGAAATCAACCGAGTGGTGAGATTCAGGTTACAGTGGCATCGGCATCAACTGGCTCGGCGAATTTTGAGTTGAGTTATTTTGTGAGCAATTGTGGCTGGCAACCCATGTACGATGTACGTGTGAAAGATGTAAATACGCCTGCAACTATTGTCGCGAAAGCAAATGTGGTTCAGAATACCGGCATGGATTGGAAAAACGTGAAACTTTCGCTTAATACGGGCAATCCAACACGAGGAAATACCAAACCGGTGATGAATCCTTGGTCTTTATCACTGTACGATCGTACGGTATACAAACAACGTCGCGACACTCGAACACGAAGCAGCGCATACGAAGGAGATGCGCCATCGGTAGCAAAAGATGGAGATGAAATGATGAAATCGAAGAAATACGCAGAAAAAAGCTTGAGCACTTGGAGTAGCAGCACAGCCGAACAAACAGTTGTTGGCAGCAGTACGACCAATGCGGTGTTCGATATTCAAATCCCCTATACCATTTTGAGTAACGGTAAAGACAACATCGTCGAAATTCAGGAATATGTTGTAGCTGCTAAATACTCCTATTTTGCTGTTCCTAAGGTAGATAAAGATGCGTTTTTAGTGGCCGATTTGATTGGTTGGGACAAAAACGAATTGTTACCGGGAAATGCGAATGTGTATTTCGAGAACAATTTTGTAGGAAAAACCTATTTCGATTCACGCATTGTGGATGACACCTTGAGTTTTGCATTGGGACGCGATAACAACATTCGCATTAACCGCACCCAGGTAAAAGATGTGAAAGACAAAGTGAACATTGGCGGTGCAATTAACAAGCTTAACCGCGAGTTTGAGATGGAAGTTAAAAACACCCGCAAAGCTGATATCGAACTCGAAATTGAAGATCAGATTCCTTTGTCGACTAATGCCGAATTAACGATTGAAAAAAACGGAGCCGAAGGAGCAGTCTACGATGCACAAACGGGCAAGCTCACCTGGAAACTCACCTTGAAACCCGGAGAATCGCGCAAAATCAAATTTGGCTATCAGCTTAAATACCCGAAAAAATACAACCTCAACGGTTTGTAAAAAAAACAAAAGCCCCTGAGTGAATTCCGGGGCTTTTGTTTTTTTGCGAGAAGGATTGAGCGGAGTTCCCACGACGCGAAAGCCTGACGCAGCTTGATTACCGTAGCTTTTTGCTTAGGTGATAAAGCTGGGGCTCGCCCAAATAATTTTAATCTATCCGAGGATAATCGATGGAGTAATGCAGGCCGCGGCTTTCTCTGCGTAATCGTGCCGATTTGATGATGAGATAACCGACCAAAATTAAATTGCGCAACTCGCACAGGGGCGTGGAAAGCGTGGTGCGACGATACATGCTTTCGGTTTCACGATGGAGAATTTGTAAACGATCGAGCGCCCGAATGAGTCGGATATTGCTACGCACTATGCCTACATAATTGCTCATGATTGCCTGCAATTCGCGAAGGTTTTGTGTAATGAGCACCATTTCTTCGGGATCGACTGTACCTTTTATGTCCCAATCGGGAATGCCAGAAGCGAACTCCGATTTATGAACTAATTCACTTGCCGTTTCAGCAGCTCGATGCGAATAGACCAAGGCTTCGAGCAGTGAATTAGAAGCTAAACGGTTAGCGCCATGCAGTCCGGTTGAAGAACATTCGCCCGCCGCCATAAGGTTGCGAATACTGGTTTGCGCATGGGTATCAACTACAATTCCGCCGCACATATAATGACAAGCTGGTACAACAGGAATG
>JBIKOC010000241.1:0-3917 GCA_044358335.1 Flavobacteriales bacterium
AGCGAAGGCCATTGGATACGCTGTGCCCCTTGGATACGCGTTGCGCCGCTACTTCCAGTCAATGCAGGATTAGTATAAACTGCCGTTCCATTATACTGTGTAAAAGCTGGATCTTGAGCTTTTAGTAATGGTGAAATGAGTAGTATTAATCCCAGTAAAATAAAAGGTTTTCTCATCCTTTCTATAATCTGATTTCAAAAATTCAACTCAATTAACGAATTAATCATGAGTTTATGATTGTTCTTAAATGACTCCTTGAATAAATTCGTTATAAAATTCCGATTTACAATCGTTTCACTTTACGATATACGATATACGAAAAAATCTGCTTGGTCCGATTTACGATCGTCCCATAGGGACTATACGATTTACGATATACGAGAAAACCTGCTAGGTTGGTGAATTCCGTTTCCTTGATTCATATGAAAACGAATGCCCGTCCTTCCATAATTTTCGTAAATCGTAATACGTAAATCGTATATCATTTATCTTAAATCGTAATACGTAAATCGTATATCATTTCGTAAATATTTTCCTCCTATATCCAATCATCACAAAAATCAATTGCAATAAAATTCCAGGTAAATAATATCGATTGTGAATAACTTCCAAGGAGCAAGCTGCCAGCGACATTGCCAGCGGAACTGTCATAAATAAAATTTTAATCGGATCTATTTTTCTAAATAAATAAATGCGACGAATCTCTAAGCCTATCAACAGCATATAAATTCCGTAAAAAAGCATGTATAGAAATTTAAAATTCAATTGAAGAAAAGCAGTGTTCCAATAACTATAAAGCCAAATCATACGATTCGAATAACTACTTGTTCCAATGGATTGCTCATTGATTTTATCCAATAATGGTTGATGATGGGAAGATTGATACCCATGAATAAAATCGAGATATCCTTGAGCGTTGTTATAAATACAAATGCTTTCTTGTTTTTCGGTTGGTAAAGTCCACAGTCCGCGTTGGAGCGAAATGGATAGGTAATTCACTGGATCAGCTTTAATTCCATCCCAACAAACCTGCATGCAATAGCGTTGGATTTCTTTGGGCTGCAATTCTTTATGCGAAAGTTGTGAAGTGATGTCCCACCAATGTCCGCTTTGGGCTACAAATGTCGCATCGTTTAGCCGACTTCTCATTTCACTGGTAGCTGAAGAATGATTGGGATCATAACCATCTTCATTCACCACACGGTTCCATAAATTCCAAGAAAATCCTTCACGTAATGACCAGGTTTTATAAACCACTTGATTAAATCCCGATTGGATAAATGGGAAAATTAAAAAGCAGGAAGCTGCTAGTGTCAAACGAAGGCGGTGTTGTTTGAAATACGGATGAATTAATAAAGCAACGAGGACAATTGGAAGCATAACACCCGCAACAGGCCGCACCAAAAACGTATATCCGGTTAAGCAAAAAGCAAGAATTATCCAGACGAATTTTTGATTCAACACGCCGCGTTGGAAGCAATATATGCTCGCTAACAAACAGGTAATGAACCAAGTTTCGGACATCACCAAATGAGCATAATTGAAAAATGGTATATAGAACAAATACGCTAGCGCCGCAAAATTGCTGGCTGTTGCAGAAGTGTGCGGTCGACAAATCAACCAAATAAAACGTGCCGAAGCGAGATAAGCAAGAAATTGAATATGTAGCATTACCTGAGCAAACGAACAATTAAATAATGAGCTAATTAATTCGGAGATGTATAGTAAAAACGGATATCCGAGCGGACAGTAATAAAGAATGGGTTCGTGAAACGAAGGATAAAGTTCTTCCTGAATCCATATTCCATCGAATAAGAAATGTTTGTACATGTAGTACCAAGCCGGATCGTTCAAGAAATGTGGCATAAGCGGAATTCCGCCATGCAAAAAACATTGGATCAAAATGGTACTAACTAATAAATAGGCACTTAACTTTTTCCACATCAAGTTTCGAAAATACGATTTCTATTTTGGCACAGTCATTGAAAACGTAAAATCAAAATCACAGGTTATGAAAACACAACTCCTCTCCCTCGCCGCGCTTATTGCAAGTAGTCTTGTTTCACAAGCGCAAGTAGTAGTTCAACAACAAACTACCACCTATACCAACACACCGGGCGTTCAGTTGCAATTCAATGCTTGGAATCCTTTACAAAATTCTCCTCAATACTATTCAGTTTGGGATGCAATTACTAACCAATACATTTTAGTTCCTGTAACTCAACAACAGCAGATCGTTTATACCGATCAATACGGAAATCCAATTCAATCACAGGTTACCTATTATACCGATCAATACGGTAACCCGGTTCAACAACAAACCACTACAACTTCTAATTATTATCCTCAACCTAATCAACCAATCGTATATGTTGATCAATACGGAAATCCGATTCAGCAACAACAACAAGTAATTTACAACGATCCGTATTCAACACCTGCTCGCCCTAGTGTAATTCCAGCACATCCAATTCAAGCAAATACTTTCTCGCCTGTAAACACGGCGTATCCAATGGGATTAGCCGATTTTAATAACGCATTGATGCAGATTCACAATCAAAATTTCGAATCAACTCGATTAACAGTTGCTAAACAAATGCTTGCAGGAAATTGGGTTACATCTGATCAGGTTCGTCAAATGATGTTGCAAATGAATTTTGAAGATAGTCGCATCGAACTTGCTCGCTTCGCATACAACAGAGTAATTGATCCTCAAAATTATTACCTCGTAAATAATGGATTCACATTCAGTTCAAGTGTAGATGAACTCAATCAATACCTTTTCGGTCGCTGACCGTCGCTATATATCCATCCACGTAAAAGCTGCTCTCGGGCAGCTTTTTTTATTTAATGAGTTCGTAAAGTGAGTAATTTGCAGGCATAAATCACTTGCATGCGTCATTCTATACTTTTGTTTTTGTTGCTTACTGTTGGATTTTCAAATGCGCAAACGTTTGATCCACCTATAAATTCAAACGATCCAACTATTCCAGAATGGGCTGCTAAAATGTATGCTCCTTCGCCCAATGTGTTGGAAGTTGATCGCTTATTTCGGGCTTATTATGCTACTCATCCATTCAAGCAAAATAACTACACGCGTTATTACAAACGTTGGAGACGTTATGTTACTCCATACTTAAACGATGATGGTACCATTCATTATCCCGATGCAGTTGAACGACAAACGATGGCTGATGCATCTCGTTCGGTTCAGGTTCAACGTAGTGATACGTGGAGTTTCTTAGGTCCAATCGTTCATCGTCGCGGGAAATATGCAGTTACGGATGAAAATGTGCAGATGTCGTATCATGCCAATGTGTATTGTATCGACCGTTCGATGAGTAATCCGCAAGTTTTGTATTGTGGAACCGAGTGTGGTGGCGTTTATAAAACGGTTGATCAAGGAGTGAATTGGGAATATGTGACAGCGAATAATATCATTGAAGATGTTTCGGCTATTTCGGTTGATCCGCTAAATGAGAATACGGTAGTTTTTTCTGCAGCGAATGAATTTTGGCGTTCGATAGATGGTGGCGCAAATTGGACAATCGTTGGAAATACTGCTTTCCAGAATCTGAATATCAGAGCCTATCAATTCAATTTTCATCCAACAAATCCAAACATCGTTTTTGCAGCAACTAATTTGGGTCTATACAAAAGCACCGATAATGGTGTAAACTGGACACAGATTTTTAGTGGAGAATCGATGTCGGTTGAGTTTAAACCCGGAAATCCTCAGGTAGTTTATGCCCTTCAATTTAACACCAATACTGGAATTTCCGATTTTTATAAGTCGACCGATGGAGGAACTGTTTTTACTATTAAGCCCAACGGATGGTTTACTGTTCCAACAGCAGATGCTGGTTTAATTGAGAATAGGGGAGGACGAATTGCTGTTACAGAGGCAAATCCTGAGC
>JBIKOC010000242.1:0-3907 GCA_044358335.1 Flavobacteriales bacterium
TGAATCGGTTTATTATGCTCAGGGTGATGGTGATGGATATATGGGTGTGAATAAGGCAATGTGTAAGGATATGAATATCTATATCGATAGCAACAAAGTGCAAAGAATTACTTTTATCAGTGATCCAAATGCGATATTGTATCCGGTGAATGAACCAACCAAGGAGGAAATCCAATTACGAGGATTGCGTTGGTTAGGAGAACATCGCCCAGCGAAACGTTCTGATATTTTCATTTGGAAAAACGCTCCTGCTCCTGTTAAACCAGCACGTAGACGACAAAAAGCTTAACTGGTGAACTATAATTTTTAGGTTTCTAACACAAATCTAAAATGCTCTAATAACGAATCGTAAATGTCATTTGGCTCTCATTCCTAAAATGATTGCAGCTAAGCAGATTCGGTTAAATTTGTCGCTCTTTCCTAAAAATCAAATAATCATGAATAAAGCCTTTATTCTGATGGCTGCACTTGTCTTTTCAACGGCATTGCAACCCATCATGGCACAAACGACCAAACCTGGTAAAGTCCGTATTGATAGCAAACCCGAAGAATTCAGAGTAGAAGCCGATCGCTTTGCAGATGTGCAAGTGCTTCGCTATCAAATTCCAGGTTTTGAGAGTCTCAACGTAAATCAAAAGGAACTTGCCTATTATTTATATGAAGCGGCACTTTCTGGTAGAGATATGATCTGGGATCAGAAATATAAGAACAACCTAAAAGTTCGACGTACAATCGAAGCCATTTGGAATAGTTATAAAGGCCCTAAAAGCACACCCGACTATGCCAAATTCGAGGAATATTCAAAACAAGTTTGGTTCTCAAACGGAATCCATCATCATTATGCGAGCGATAAAATCATCCCTGCATTTTCGTTCGAAAGCTTTTCTGCTTGGGTAAAAGCATCCGATTCCAAGCAATTACCGCTTGCTAAAGATCAAACAGTTGATCAATTTATTGCCTTCCTTAAACCAGTCATGTTCGATGCGAATGTGGACGCAAAAACCGTGAATCTGGCGTCAGGAATTGATAATATTACTGGCTCTGCAAATAACTTCTACGAAGGTGTTACTCAAAAAGAAGTGGAAGACTATTACGCTGCTAAGAATAATCCACTAGATAAAACTCCAATTGAGTATGGCTTGAATTCCAAACTCAAGAAAGTGGATGGTAAAATCGTGGAAATTCCATGGAAAGTGGGTGGAATGTATTCTGCATCGATCGAAAAAATCGTTTACTGGCTTGAGAAAGCTATTCCACTAGCCGAAACTCCTGAGCAAAAAAAATCACTTCAACTATTGGTAGAATACTACAAAACAGGTGATTTGAAGAAATTCAATGACTACAACATTGCTTGGGTGAGTGATGTTAATTCTACGCTCGACAATGTGAATGGATTTATTGAAGTTTATCAGGATGCACTTGGTAAACGTGGAAGTTTTGAAGCGGTCGTTTCCTTGAAAGATTTCGAAGCCACCAAGAAAATCGAAACCATTGCTAAAAATGCTCAGTGGTTTGAAGACAATTCTCCATTGGATCCTAAACACAAAAAGAAAGAAGTAAAAGGTATCATTGGAAAATCTATCGTGGTAATTGTTGAAAGTGGCGATTCATCTCCATCTACTCCTATCGGAATCAACCTACCTAACAGCGACTGGATTCGTCAAGAACACGGATCAAAATCGGTAGCGCTTGGAAATATCGTTAATGCTTATAACATTGCTTCTGCTAAAAGTCCTGTTACGGATGAATTTAGCTTGAACGTCGAAACAAAAGAACGTGCCCGTAAATATGGCAACCTGGCTTCTGAGCTTCATACCGATATGCACGAAGTTATTGGTCATGCGAGCGGACAGCTAGAAGAAGGCGTTGCTACTCCCGACATTACTCTGAAAAACTATCAAAATGCCTTAGAAGAAGCTCGTGCCGATTTAGTGGCTTTGTATTATATCACCGATCCTAAATTGGTTGAAATAGGTGTTATGCCTAGCACCGATTGCGGAAAAGCCGAATACGATAGCTACTTGTTGAATGGTTTGATGCTTCAGTTAAATCGAGTGGAAATTGGAAAAGAAATCGAAGAAGCTCACATGCGTAACCGACAGTTAGTGGCTAAATGGGCCTATGAAAAAGGTAAAGCAAACAATGTGGTTGAATTGATTAAGCGTGATGACAAAACCTTCGTTCAAATTAACGATTACGTGAAATTGCGTGCCCTATTCGGTGATTTACTTCGCGAAATTCAACGCATTAAATCGCAAGGCGACTTTACTGCTGGTCAAAACTTGATTGAAAATTATGGGGTAAAAGTAGATCCTGCTATTCACAAAGAAGTGAAAGATCGTTTTAGCAAATTGGCTTCTGCTCCTTATAAAGGATTTATCCAACCTCGATTGGTTCCAGTAATTGAAGGCGGAAAATTTGTGGATGTGAAAGTAGAATATCCTGCTTCGTTTACTTCTCAAATGTTGGATTACGGAAAACGCTACTCTTTCTTGCCGAACGAAAACTAAGGCTATTCTTAAAAAATAAAATCCCGACCTTTAAGCATAATGCTTCAAAGGCCGGGATTTTTTATTACCCCAAAACCAAACTTAGTATTTAGTGAATTAATACTAATTTCTTCGTTGCCAGTTTAGTACCAGCTAATTCTAAACTATAGTAATATGTTCCAGAAGGGAGAAAATCACCTTTAAACTCATACTCGTTGTCAATTCCAGTTGGTACAACTTGCTCCGACATCATTCTACCTAATTGATCGTAAAAAACCAATCGTGCTCCATCGTATGACCCGGGTAAGCTGTATTTGATTGTTGAATGTGAATTTGTTGGATTCGGGAAGCTCTGTCCTAAATCTAGCGAGTAACCCAAAACTTGTTCTTCACCCGGCATAGCACCCGAACAAGGTGTTACATATGTCTTACGACAATTGCTAGCCCAAGCTGCTGTTCCACATGCTGGAATACTAGCGTTGGCAATAGGCGTAATTAATACAGCGAATGTTCTACCATTATTTAATGCTCCAGCCGAAATTGGATCAAACGTAATTCCTGCTCCGGTTAAAGTTGTGCCGCTAATGTTAGCGCTGGTTGTATTGGTCAACCACCCGCTTATAGAATTTCCTGTCGGACATGCAATAGAAGTGCTTTCTATATAGTACCATCGCCAAGTATATGCTCCAGATCCAACAGGATTTATCGACATATTAATTACTCCCGGATCTCCTGTTGCGCAAAAGCTTTGATCGCCAATAGAAACAGTGCCTGGATTAAATGCCGGAAGTACCGTGATTTGACGAACTCCACTTGCCCAACTTGCTGTTCCTGTTGATGGCGTTACTCGACACGCATAGGTTCTGCTTTGAGTTAAACCTGCAGTTGGGTCATACAAATTGGTTGTTGCGCCATTGATAATTGTCCATCCTGTTGTTGCACTTCCGGTTGGAGCTGCTACAATTCCATTTTGATAATACCATTGGTACGAATAGGAGGTTGCTCCACTTGGGACAACCGAAAAACTAATGCTTGTTGGATCTCCACCTGTACTGCAAAAAGTTTGATTTGAACTTGACAATGTTCCAGCACTAAAGCCTGTTGATGCATTCACTGTTATTTGGCGAACTCCACTTGCCCATGCAAATCCTCCACAATCGACTGTTCCTGTTGCATCAACTGTGACTGCATAAGAAATAGAAGCTGTTTGAATTCCAGGATCGAAAGACGCCGATGTTGCTCCTGAAATAGCCGTCCAACTAGTAGTTGCTGTTCCTACTGGCGCAGTTTGAATACCTGCTTTTGAATACCATTGGTAAGAAAAAGTTCCTGAACCACCCGATGCTGCAGTTGCAAAACTAATTGCCGATGGATCGCCCGAAGTGGAAAATGTTTGATTTCCGACTGTTAAAGTTCCG
>JBIKOC010000243.1:0-3900 GCA_044358335.1 Flavobacteriales bacterium
CATGATGTAATTATATTGATCGTTTTTGCGATCGTTGTGTTGATATCCTCCACCTACTTTTAACTTACGAATTAAACCAGGTTTCTTGCTCAAAGGAATTTCAGCAGATACTTTTGTGTCTAAAAGATTCTCGTCGAGATATCTGTAGAATCTACTTGTATTGGATGCGGTTTTGTCAATAGTATAGATGTTTTCGTTATTAAGAATATAGCTGAAATTCTTAAAATCGGGAGCTATACTTTTTCCTTGAGTATACGAAGCGTTTGATTCAACTTTGATTTTCGATTTAGGGAAATAGTGGTCTGTCTTTGTTTGGTAAACGAGCTGTTTACGTTGTTCGTAAAACAGTGTTTTTGAATAATTGTTAATTGCAGCAAACGAGTAATCTACCTCGCTGTCGTTACGTACATTGTTTACTCCGTTAAAATTGGGCATAAAGAGTAAGGAAATACTATGATTCGAAGATGGCTTGTACGATAAGTTAATTAATCCACTCCAGCCATTGGTCTCACGACTAAAATGTTGAGAAATTTCACGAGATTTATTAATTATCCCATTGTTATCAACTGCGGCCCTGTTTGCTTCAGCATTGGGGTCATTTTGTATCGTATTGCCGTATCTAAATCCAGTTAAGAACCCTAGTGGCTTACCAAACAATTTTACTTGGTTACCAATAGAAAAACTCTGACTGAAGTTTAAGGGCGCTTTCCGCATCTTTGAATCCCAATTGTTTGGATATTTTTGAGACACCTCTGCAGCTTTTGCATTGATTATAGAGAATGCTTTTCCAGAATATTCATCGCCATTAAAAATGGTTCGCGCTTCATTAAAAGCAGTTTGATTATAAAAATCTGATTTATTTAATAAACCCAATTCAATCAATCCAAGTTTATAATAAGCATCGTTCCAAGCAGAAGTCTCATTTATTCCAAGCGATGCATAAAAACTAGAAAGACCTAAAGCTGCCATTTCTTGATATGTAGTTGGATCAACATTAACTTGAACAAATGCATTGTGGTCAACATTTCGATAACCATCGTCATAACCTAACCAATCGGTCTTACTTCTTTCTGACGATAGCATATCCTTACCGGTAGTTTGAGCATTATATCCAAAAGTGGTTTCGATATTAACTGCTAAATTTTCAGGATAATCTTTCGTCTCAACCGAGATATAAGCACCAGCCCAATCACCAGGTAAATCGGGAGAAGCCGTTTTAGTAATGATGATGTTATCTACTAAACTGGAAGGAAATAAGTCAAGTTTAATGTTATTTGTAAACGGATCAAGTGTTGGAATTCTCAAGCCATTGATATTGGTTTTCAAGTACCTATCTCCAATACCACGAACAGTAATAAAACTACCATTAGTAGATACACCACTCACACGAGAGATAGCAGCTGTTACGTTATTATCTCCAGTTTTCTTCATCGTTTCTGAAGAAATGTAATCGATTGAAGCAGAAGATTTCTTCTTTAGATTTTCTAGGTAGTAATCTTTGTTTTTAATTGCGGTTGAAAAGATTTCAACTTGTTTTATGTTGTTTTCCTTAAGTGACATCGTATAATTTCGAATAACGACTTCACCTTTTGTATTAAATCTAATAACATCTTCAATAGGAGTATATCCAACAAAAGTTATAACAATAGTTTGAGGAAGAGTATCTTTAATTGTTAGAGAGTAATTCCCATCAAAATCAGTAATTACCCCTACTGATTTGTTTGTTTTGAGAATTACAGCAGCACCAATAATTGTTTCACCATTTGGGTCAGAAATTTTACCCCGAACAATTCCTTGACTTAAACAAGTATTGATGAATAGGAATGAAACAAATAAAAAAAAGAAACCTTTCATGGCAGATTATGAAAATGAAAAGGGATTCAAAATGAATCCCTTTTAATGTTTTCTATTTAACGTTAGTTCTTCGTAAACTTTTGTACCGAACGTTTACCGTTCACTACTAGTTCTATTAAGTATTGCCCTTTAGGAAAATTAGAAATGTTAAACTGTTCTACTGAATTAGAATTAAATCCTGAAGTTGTTTTAACAGATACTAATTGACCACGCATGTTATAAATAGAATATCTGCTGCTAGCATCTTTAATCTCGCTAGATTCAACTGAAATAACTTCTTGGGAAGGATTTGGGTAAACTGTGAACGATTCAGTTTCACTAGTTAAGTAATGTGTTTTTGAAACGATATCTGAAGTATATGTTAATCCCTCAAATAGCAATTCAGCACCAACTGGATTTGATGCCACATAGTTCTCAACTCCACCAGAAGGCGTTCCTATTTGTACGTTTAATTCAAAAGAGAAAACACCATCAGTAGTAAACTGACCGATAAGAACTTTGTTTGTTGCAGGATTAGGACCAGTAGCTCCATTGAGTGCAGACCAAGCTCCATCAAAAGTTGAAAATACTTCTCCATTAACTACTCCATTCGTGTTATCAAACATAGCTAATAAGGCATCTATGCCCAAAATTGTAACTGGTTGAGGAGAACCTGCGATTAAGCCATCTTCTTGAGTTAATGGAATACCTGCTGCTACATTTGTGTTAATGAGCAAACCATCATTATTAGTATTTGTTGCAACACCATCATCTTCCGACTTGAGTATACCAAAATTACCTGAACAAGCAGCTCCTACTGAAATCCAAGAATCAAGCATTACAGTATTGTTTTTTGCACTCGTTTTAGTGTAAGTAGGTGAAATTGCACCACGATCTTCATTGTTAAAAAAGGTTGTAGTGGTTGCTATTCTGAGTTCATGCGCTGGATCCGGAACTCCATATACAGCTTGAAATTTGTAATCTGGTAGCATATCAACATATACACGATAGGTTACTGAACCAACAGGCAAAATTCCTCCTACATCATTTTGAGTAGCATCGTTCGCATCAGAAATATAATACTTCTCTACAATAATATTCTCTAATCCAGCTTGACAAAAAAGTTGAATCGACATAAATGTAGAGGCAATCAAGAGTAGTGTTTTTTTCATATAGAAGGTAGTAGATGAAATTGAAATGTGATTGATTTAGATTTCAATCTTGCATGCAAATCTCATTAAACTTCTAAGCTTGAAACCATCTTGTATGTTATATATAAGTTAATCAGAAATTAATTCCATGAAATGTTTAAATAGCCCATAAATAATGGATTGCAAGACAAAAGCGCCATAGACAGGACTTCTTTTTTGATGTTTAAGTTAACCTGATAATAACAATTAAATGACACATTCAGGTAGTTACACTCATTGGAAATTAATAATTAAAGACTTTAAAAAATCAATTTATCAACTTTAAAACAAATTGCTCATATCCATTTGAAATATGCATTAAATAGATTCCTTTTGCTGACAAATTACCAATGAAAATCTCAAAACTTGATGAACTAGTTTGAATGTTGGACTCATTAATTAATCGACCGGTTAAATCATACAAACGATAGCTTAGATTTTCACTCTTAGTTGCTTTTATGTTAATTTTTCCCGTTTCAACATTGTAATTTGACCAGATAACTTGGAAAGTTGAATTTCCAACAAAAGAGATTGGAACAATCTGAGAATACTCAAAATCACCATTGAAATCGGTTTGTTTTAATCGATAATAGGAAACTCCTTGTAATGGACTTGGATCAATATCAGAATATGTATTTACAGTAGAAGAATTCCCAGCACCTGTTTTATCAAGTACTTTCTCAAAATGAACAGCATCAATACTTCTTTCTACAGTAAAATACTTGTTATTTGTTTCAGATGCTGTTGACCAATGAAGTTCAACATGCTCATTTACTGGTGTTGCTGTAAAGCTTAACAGCTCAATTGGTAGTGGTGTGCCATTTCCAATACCAGTAAAATCACTAAATGTGGAAATTCCATTCCAGTTCAAGGTCCT
>JBIKOC010000380.1:0-2793 GCA_044358335.1 Flavobacteriales bacterium
TCAATAAACCTCAATGCTCCTTGTAAAACCAACTCAATACTATCAATTGAAATAGGTTTTAACTGTTGAGCACCAAGTGGCAAAACTAAAAGGAGACTAAAAAGCAATAAAATGCGCAATGCCATGCTTCAAAGATAATCAAGAGCCTCGCTTAATCTAAATGTGATTTAGCGCAGAATCTCAAAACGATAGGCATCCAATCGGACGAAAATAAAAGTCAAAACGGTAAATGACCAAAGAGAAGATCCTCCGTAACTAAAAAAGGGTAGAGGAATACCAACAACTGGCGCGAGCCCGATTGTCATTCCAATATTGATAGCTAAGTGAATGAAAATGATACTCGCTAAACCATACCCATAGATCCTCGAAAAGGTAGAACGCTGTCGCTCGGCGAGATAAATGAGTCGTAAAAGCAATACGATGAATAATCCCAAAACAGTTAAACTACCTACAAATCCCCATTCTTCACCTACGGTACAAAAGATAAAGTCGGTACTTTGTTCAGGAACATAATTGTATTTGGTTTGAGTTCCGTTGAGGTAACCTTTCCCAATTATTCCTCCCGAGCCAATAGCAATCATCGATTGATTTACGTTATAACCAGCTCCTTTAGGATCGACTTCCTTACCCAAAAGGACGTTAATACGTTTCTTTTGGTGAGGTTCTAAGATATTCGTAAAGGTATAATCGACTGAGTGGACAAATGCTGCAGCTGCAACAAATAAACCTGCAGCGATGATTAGGTTGCGCATTTTAAACCGCACAAAGAAGAAAGCACCAGCGGTAATAACACCTAAAATTGTGAGAAGAATCCACTCTTGCATCAACAGGGCAGCGATGAAAAGTATCACCATTACAACTCCCATGATGAGTATGTTTCCGCTTAAACCTTCGCGATACAAGACGAGAATAAACGAACCATACACGAGTGCCGATCCTGTTTCATTTTGAGCAATAATGATGAGCGCCGGAATAGCAAAAATGGCTGCAGCTATGAGTTTGGTACTAAGCTTTTCAAACTTAATATTGATGTTACTCAAATATTTCGCAAGAGCCAGATTGGTAGCAAACTTGGCAAACTCCGCCGGTTGAATTCGAAATGCTCCTAACTCAATCCACGATTTAGAACCCTTAACTTCCTTGCCGGCAAAGATTACCACAATCAGCAGTAAGATAAAGGCTCCATATAGAACCCAGGCAAACTTGGGGAAGAATTCTCCATCAATAACCAAAATAACGAAGGCAATAAACAAGGACGTAACAATCCAAACCAATTGCATCCCGTAACTCTGAGAAGTATCGAAAATGCTTTTGTATTCCTCGTTGTAAACCGCAGCGTATATATTAAACCAGCCCATCACCACCAAAATCAGGTAAAGTGATACCAGCATCCAGTCGATGTTCTGTAATACAGCGTCTTTATTCCGGTTAGCCATGACTTATTTTTTGGATATCCAGTCTTCTTTCCTAGGAAGCAGATTGGCATCGGTAATTCGTTTTTCCATTTCGGGACGTTTAACTTCCCTACGTAAATATTTCTCCAACATCAAACTTGCTATTGGCGCTGCCCATGCTGCTCCAAAGCCCGCATTTTCCACATAAACGGCAATAGCAATTTTAGGATTATCCATCGGAGCAAAGCAAATATAAATCGAGTGATCCTTGCCATGCGGATTCTGAGCTGTTCCAGTTTTCCCACAGATGGTCAATGAATCTAATTGCGAAATCCGTCCGGTACCATTCAATACCACGTTCCGCATTCCTTCTACCACTGGATCAAAATGCTTTCGATCAACTGTCGTATACCTCCGTCGTTTATACAAGGTATCAATCGCTCCACCCTCTACTTTCTTAATCACGTGAGGTGTATAAAACCATCCGCGATTTGCAATAGTTGCACAATAGTTGGCCATTTGAAGCGGTGTTACGCCCATCTCTCCTTGTCCAATTGCCAATGAAATAACCGTAATTGCATTCCAACGTCCTGCACCATGATACTTATCGTAGTATTTCACGGTTGGAACATTTCCTTTCGATTCTTGTGGTAAATCAACCGGGAATTTCTGTCCCAAACCAAAACTCAACACGTGGTTACGCCAAACCGTAAAGCCCAATTGAGTCTTAGGATATTTCTGCAAAATGTTTTTAAACGTATTGCAGTAATACGAATTACATGAAGTGGTGATCGAGAATAACAAGTTAACAGGTGAAGCGTGCGGGTGACAACCAACCGTCAATCCTCCAAAATGGAAACCTCTGCTACAACTAAAAAGGGTTGTTCCATTTATCACACCTTCGTGTTGACCAATAAGCGCATTCACCAATTTAAATGTCGAACCGGGCGGATATTTCGCCATGGTAGCTCGATTGTACAAAGGCTTGAGCGTATCGACCAACATTTTACGATAGTTTTTGCTCTTCACGCGCCCAACCAACAAATTTGGATCATACGTTGGACTCGAAATCATCGTCAAAATCTCTCCTGTGCTAGGCTCAATTGCTACAATAGAACCCACTTTGTTGACCATGAGTTTTTCGCCATACTGTTGCAGTTCGGCATCAATCGACGAAGTTAAACTGCGACCTAAAACCGATGCCGTGTCATATTTCCCGTTTTCGAAACTTCCTTTTTCACGGTTGTACACATCCACCATCACGATTTTCACCCCACGTTGTCCGCGGAGTGGAGTCTCGTAGCTTTTCTCGATACCACTCAATCCCATATTATCGCCTTGACGGTAGTAGGGATTGTCCTTAATCATCGTTTCATCTACTTCACCCACATAACCTAAA
>JBIKOC010000009.1:0-13278 GCA_044358335.1 Flavobacteriales bacterium
GTTTGGATACCGAGAGAGTATTTTCTAACAGGAGCAGAAAGGCAATTTCATCATCCTATCCGTGACTTACAAGCTAACATGTCGCAATCATCGACTTAATACCTCGTATGGTGCTATTTCCCAAGAACTCGAATTACAAGGAATTTCCAATCCATCAATTCGGGATGTGAGTAATGCTGTAATGGCGATTCGTCGGTCCAAGTTACCCGATCCAGCTGTCTTAGGAAATGCCGGTAGCTTTTTCAAAAATCCGGTAGTCGATAATTCCCTGCTAGAATCCATTCGCGTGAATTACCCAAATGTTGTAGCCTATCCCGCCGGAGATTCTCATAATAAACTGGCCGCAGGTTGGCTTATCGAAACCGCCGGTTGGAAAGGATTTCGTCGTGGTGATGCCGGTGTTCATGCTCTTCAAGCACTTGTCCTCGTTAATTACGGCTCCGCCACCGGCGCTCAAATCTGGCAACTTTCTCAAGATGTTGTCGACGATGTTCACTCCAAATTTGGTGTCGAACTCGAACGCGAAGTTAACGTGTATTAAAAATCCCCCCCCCCTTCTACAAGCTCAGGGGCCGGGAATGTTGTCCTCGATACCTGAACCTGTCAAAACTTCGCTCCCTGAGCCTGTCAAAACTCCGCTCCCTGAGCCTGTCGAAGGGAGCACATCATAATCCTTAGTGTCATTTTTACAACATTTTTCTTGCCTCATCCATACCAACTCCTATATTTGGATGTATGAAAGGAGCAATAGCCAAAGCACGGGCAGTTATTGAACGTATCGGTCCGCAACTGGATGGAGGACAATTCTCTGTTAAACGTATTCCTAATGAGTCGCTTACAGTTACGGCTCATATTTATGGTGATGGTCACGACATCGTTCGGGCACTATTAC
The DNA here is from genome assembly GCA_044358335.1 of Flavobacteriales bacterium. Lineage (GTDB taxonomy): Bacteria > Bacteroidota > Bacteroidia > M30B66 > M30B66 > CALQRR01. The sequence continues at coordinate 893 of JBIKOC010000009.1, forward strand.
TCCATCGAAAAGTGGGAGAGAAGAAATGGATAGAAGAACCCTTTCACGAGGTGGATAATGATGAATGGTCGGGAAGTTTCCTGACGGGAAAACCTGGCATGTATGAATTTACCGTTGTCGCATGGATAGATCATGCTTTGAGTTGGCATCATGGCTTTTGTAAAAAGGCGGAAACAGGGGAGAAGCTCGATTTGGAATTACGGATAGGAGCAGAGCTTTTGAGAAAAATTGCTGCACAATCGAAAGGAGAAGATGCTGTTTGGTTAAAAAAAACAGCTGATCTTTTCGAGAATGAAGAACAGTATGTAAATGCTGTAATTATTGCGAAAAGCGAACGTTTGGAAGATTTAATTGAATCAATTCCCTTGCGTGAAAATGAAACAGTAGGACAAATTCTACCTTTGCTTGTGGAGCGAGAAAAGGCTCAGTTTAGTACTTGGTATGAGTTTTTTCCACGATCTGCATCTCCCGATCCTGCTCGAACTGGAACGTTCAAAGATTGTGAAGCATTATTGCCGCTTATTGCCGATTGGGGTTTTGATACACTCTATTTTCCTCCGATTCATCCCATTGGAATATCTCACCGGAAAGGGAAAAATAATAGCACAACAGCACATCCAGGAGAGCCCGGTTCTCCTTGGGCAATTGGCTCTCATCTAGGCGGACATAAAGCTATCAATCCCGAATTGGGAACCATGGCCGATTTTGAAAAGCTCGTGAAGGCAGCTAAGAAACAGGGTATCGAAATCGCGCTTGATATAGCCTATCAATGTTCGCCCGATCATCCTTACGTCAAAGAACATCCACAATGGTTTCGTTGGCGTCCAGATGGTACTGTTCAGTATGCCGAGAATCCTCCTAAAAAATACCAAGACGTTTTACCTATCAACTTCGAAACAGAAGATTGGGAAAATCTTTGGAACGAACTGAAAAGTATAATTGAGTTTTGGATTGGTAAGGGAATCAACATATTTCGAGTAGATAATCCGCACACGAAACCATTTATTTTCTGGCAGTGGATAATGGCTGAAATGCGACGCGATCACCCGCAAGTTATATTCTTAAGTGAGGCATTCACCCGTCCAAAGATTATGGCTCGATTAGCGAAAGTTGGGTTTCAGCAGTCATACTCGTACTTCACTTGGCGACAAACAAAAGCCGAACTCGAGGAGTACTTAACAGATCTAACTCAAACAGAATTACGAGATTATTTCCGTGGGAATTTCTGGCCGAATACACCCGATATTCTTCCGTTTTACATTCAAAAAACCGAACACGCTCATTCAGCAGCTCGGTATGTTCTAGCTGCTACGCTTTCGTCTAATTATGGCATGTATGGACCGGTTTACGAATTGCTCGAAAACGAACCAATGCCCGGGAAAGAAGAGTATTTTAACTCCGAGAAATATGAAGCGCGACATTGGGATTGGCATACAGCCACACCATTCCGTGAATTGATACGAAAGATCAACCGAATTCGGAAAGAAAATGCCGCCTTTCATACTACCTTTAACATTCAATTCTGCGAAACCGACAACGAAAATTTAATCGCGTATTACAAGATAAGTCAAGACAAAAGCAACCAAGTTCTCACGGTTGTGAATCTTGATCCAGTTAATAAGCAAACAGGTTGGGTAAAACTTCCTGAAACACTTATGCCGGCTCACGAAGGTCATACACTTGAAATGCACGATTTAATGGACGAAAGTCACTACCGTTGGAATAGACAATGGAATTATGTTGAACTGGATCCGCGACTGATATCTGCCCATATTTTTCATATCACCGCTCTTCCGCATTAATTAAGCATATGCCTGAATCACTTCACCGAATCAAAGACCTGGCTCAGCCTCACATCGACGCAGAGTGGAACGACCTTTTCAATCATGAGCGATGTATTCATCAGCTAGAAAATCAAATTCTTCCGGTTTTTCTGAAGCGAATGCGCTGGTTTGGTGGAAAGGCACGCATGATTACTGCCATAAAAATCTATCAAAATATTCCCCTCGAAACAGCTTCAAGTATCGCACGTTATCTCTTGTTAAAAGTGCGTTATCCTGATAGCCCAACCGAGATTTATGCATTGCCTGTAGTATTTATCCACGAACGATTTACCGGTTTAGGGACTTTTCCTGCCGAAGCTGTTATTGCTCGTATTGGCGAAGGTAATACTGCAGGATATTTGATTGATGGAATTTACGATGAGGATTTCCGAAACACCTTGTTTATGCTCATGAACAAACGCCAAATTCAAAAAGGAGATCATTATCCTTTAATGGCTAGTTCGGGTAAATACTTGCTTAAACAAGGAATGCCTTCAGCCTTGAAATCGGTTGTGATGAAGGCTGATCAGAGTAACACTTCGGTCTTATTCAATGATACGTTTTTCCTAAAACTCTTTCGTAAGGTCGAATACATGATTAATCCCGACTGGGAAATCGTGAATTTCCTCACTAACCAAGATAAGTTTCATCAAATTCCTGCTTACGCGGGTTCAATCGAATTACAACATCCCGAAAAATCTCCCATGTTGTTGGCCATGTTACAGCAACTTATTCCCAATCAGGGCGATGCTTGGAAAAATACCTTAGCTCAACTCGATCATTTTTTTGCTCAAGTAATCGAGCGTGAATATCAGTTAGGTCCGTTACCACTTAAGCCTCATGTGCTGAATATTTCTTGGGATAAAACTCCCGAAACTCTTCAGCAAATGATTGGGGAAGAGGTTTTTCATGCTGCTCGTTTGCTGGGAAAAAGAACAGCTGAGTTCCATCTTGCCTTGATGCATGCCGACAATGATCCTGCATTTTCACCCGAAGATTTGGATGACGCATTTCAGCAAAAGTTGCTAAAAGAGTTAATGTTTCAAGTGGATAGCAAATTCGATCTCTTGGAACGAAACCTTCATCGCGTGCCATTTTCGATGCGTGATGATGCAAGTGCCATGGTTAAAGACAAAGAGAAGGTGAAAGCATTTTTCAACAGTGTGCTCGAAAAACCTTTGCAAGGGAAACGAATTCGACTTCATGGAGATTATCACCTCGGACAAGTTTTAGTGGCCGATGGTGATTATTATTTGCTCGATTTTGAGGGAGAACCAGATAAACTTCATTCCGAACGACGCGATAAATACCCATCCCTAAAAGATGTAGCCGGAATGATGCGTTCTTATCGCTATGCAGCTTATGCATCCTTGTTTCAGAACTATCAAAATGATTCCGCACTTCAGGCTAAACTCATTCCCGTTGCCGATATCTGGTATCACTTTGTAAGTCGTTATTTCCTAGGTGCCTATATCGAAGCGACTCAAAACAGTGGACTCATTCCTTCGGATGATAAAGTGAATGATCTACTCCAGATTTATTCCTTCCAAAAGGCGATTTATGAATTGGGATATGAAATAAATAACCGTCCCGATTGGGCTTTAATTCCGCTTCAAAGTCTGGTCAAATTTGTCAAACACTACCTCGATTAATCAAGCCGATTAACGAAAAAATATCGTTCACCTTAATTAGAACATTCTACTCGCATGGCGAAAAAGAAAGATACTGCCGAAATCGTGGACGTGAAACCAGCAAAGAAAGCTGTCAGTAAAAAAAGCGAAACTCCAGCACCTAAATCAGCGGTTAAGAAAACAGTAAAACCAGCTGTAGCAAAAGTCGAAACGAAAAAAGCAACGAACAAAAAAGCAATAGATCAATTGGCAAGCTCTCAAAACTTGGGAAATGGCAGTGATAATCCATCCAATTTTTCACTCTTCACCGATTTTGATATTTACCTCTTCCGTCAAGGAAAACACTATCGCCTCTACCAAAAACTTGGAGCTCACATTTGCGATAATAATGGAGTAAAAGGAACTTTCTTTGCCGTTTGGGCTCCCAATGCATCTGCAGTTAGCGTAATTGGTGATTTTAATGGCTGGAATCCAGAGCAAGGTCACATGTCGGCACGTAGTGATGGTTCGGGAATTTGGGAAGTTTTTATTCCGGGAGTTGGACACGGAAGCCTCTATAAATACATGCTTCGCAATGCACAAACAGGGCGCATTCTAGAGAAATTCGATCCATTCGCATTCTTCAATGAAGTGCCACCAAAACGTGCTTCCATTGTTTGGGATTTGAATTATTCTTGGAAGGCAAAAACCTGGTTGGGACAAAAAGGTCGTGGTTCGGCATCCAAGGCTTGGTCGGTGTATGAAGTACATGCCGGTTCTTGGAAAAAGCCCGGTTCTAACGAAGACGATTATCTGAGCTACAACGAATTAAGTAAAGATTTGGTCGATTATGTGAAGGAAATGGGCTTTACACACGTAGAGTTCCTGCCACTTACCGAACATCCGTATTCGGGTTCTTGGGGTTACCAAACCACCGGATTCTTCGCGCCAACATCCCGTTTCGGAAATCCGCAGGAATTTATGGCGATGGTGGATGCTTTTCACGAAGCTGGAATTGGGGTAATCCTCGATTGGGTTCCTTCCCATTTTCCAGAGGATAGTTTTGCCCTCGCGCAATTCGACGGCACGCATCTATTCGAACATCAAGATCTACGAAAAGGATTTCATCCCGATTGGAAGAGCCTCATTTTCAATTACGGACGATTTGAAGTTCGTTCCTTTCTCATCAGCTCCGCAATGTTTTGGGCCGATGTTTACAAAGTGGATGGCTTACGGGTTGATGCAGTTGCTTCGATGCTTTATCTCGACTATTCCCGTAAGGAAGGCGAGTGGGAACCAAATATTTACGGTGGAAACGAAAATCTCGAAGCAATTTCCTTCCTCAAGGAATTGAATGAAACGATGTATTATCATTTCCCTGAAATCCAGATGATTGCCGAAGAATCGACTTCCTGGCCTAAAGTTTCCGGTCCAGTGCGTGATGGTGGTTTAGGTTTCGGGATGAAGTGGATGATGGGTTGGATGCACGACACACTTCGTTATTTCAAAACCGATCCGCTTTACCGCGAACATCATCAAAACGATGTAACATTCTCGATTTATTACGCCTTCACAGAAAGTTTCATGTTACCTCTTTCTCACGATGAAGTTGTTCATGGAAAAGGTTCTTTAATCGATCGAATGCCGGGCGACCAATGGCAGAAATTTGCCAATCTGCGCGCTATGTATTCCTACATGTTCACTCATCCGGGAATTAAATTGCTATTCATGGGTGATGAGTTTGGACAATACAGCGAGTGGAATTACAAAACGAGTCTCGATTGGCATCTCACCGGTTTTGAGCCCAATAGTGGCATACAAAAACTCACAAAAGACCTGAACGCTTTATACCGTAAAGAACCTGCTCTTCATAGCTTACAATTCGATACAAAAGGTTTTGAGTGGATCGATTTAAACGATAGTCGTAACAGTACTTTATCTTTCATCCGCCGAGGAGAAAAACCGGAAGATTATTTAGTAATAGCCTGCAATTTCACTCCTATTCCTCAAGAAAATTACCGCATTGGAGTTCCTGATGGTGGAAAATATTCGGTCATTTTCAATAGCGATAGCAAAGTTTATTGGGGAAGTGATTTTTCTGCAAAACACAAGTACGAATCAACCGATGTAGAGAAACATGGTCGTCCGCATTCTATCGCAATTGATCTGCCTCCTTTGTCGGTGCAGGTGTTTCGCTTGACTGCTCGTCATAAAAAAGCCGCTGTGAAGAAAAAAGCATAAAGTGCCATTATACCAATGCTTGCCTGACCGTAATTTGTCGTTTTAGCAAACTATGAAACAGGAATTCATCACCGCCGTTCAGTCGTCTTATCCCGATAGTCAAGCACACATTTTTTTAGGATGTGGGGTGCTCCATGGAGAAATATTATCCGATGCTCGGGTGAATATTCCTTTGAGTATGATGAACCGTCATGGTTTGATTGCGGGCGCTACAGGTTCGGGAAAAACGCGCACGCTTCAGGTTTTAGCGGAGCAGTTGAGTAAAGCGGGTGTTCCGGTATTTCTCTCCGATATCAAAGGCGATTTGAGTGGATTAGGAAAACCGGGCGTTTCGAATGCTAAAATCGAAGAACGCGCAGCTGCCTTAAACATTGACTTTCAACCCGAAGGTGTTCCTATTGAACTGTATTCGCTCAGTGGGAAATTAGGAGCACAAATGCGGGCTACGGTGATGGAATTTGGCCCCATTCTTCTAGCCAAAATCCTCGAACTCAACGATACACAAACGGGAGTTTTATCCATCCTGTTCAAGTATGCCGACGATAAAGGTCTTCCCATTGTGGATTTGCAGGATTTGAAGAAAGTCCTCAATTACCTAAGCGAAGGTCAAGGGAAAGCCGAGATTAAAGAGAGTTATGGAATTATTTCAAGTGCTACATCCGGCACCATTTTGCGTAAAATCGTTTCACTAGAACAGCAAGGAGTTGCGGCTGTTTTTGGGGAACCTTCGTTTGATATATCCGATTTGATGTTGAAGGTCGACGGTCAAGGTGTCGTGAGCTTACTCAATGTGAGCGATATGCAAGATAAACCAGCTGTGTTCTCTACATTCCTTTTGAGTTTATTGGTCGAGCTTTACGAAACGCTACCTGAGGCAGGTGATTTAGACAAACCCAAGCTAGTTTTCTTCCTCGATGAAGCACATTTGTTATTTAGCGACGCTCCTAAAGCTTTCTTGGAACAAGTAGAGCAGATTGTTCGCTTGATTCGTTCAAAAGGAGTAGGTGTGTTCTTTTGTTCTCAAATGGCTCAGGATATTCCTGTGAATGTGTTGGCGCAATTGGGAAACCGTTTCCAGCATGTGTTACGTGCTTTCACACCCAACGATGCTAAGGCCTTGAAAGATACGGTGAAGACCTATCCGCGTTCGGTTTTTTACGAAATTGAAGAAACGCTTACCCAAATGGGAATTGGGCAAGCTTTAGTAACGGTTCTCAACGCGAAAGGTATTCCAACCGAAGTGGTTCATACACATTTGGTTCCGCCAGCTGCAGTTATGGGACCGCTTCCTTTAAACGAATATAAGGATCATCTCAATCAATCGGAATTGTTTGCCAAATACGCCGAAACTACCGATCCAGTGAGTGCATATGAAGTGCTGAATTCGCGTTTACAAAAACAGCAAGAATCGAATTCAACTTCATCACCCCAGAAATCGGTAAAACAAGAAAAAACGATGCTGGAAGAAGTGATGAATTCTTCTGTCACTCGCAGTATTGGTCGAGAATTAGTCCGCGGAATTTTCGGAGTATTATTTGGTGGCACGAAACGTAGTCGCCGTTAATCAGGCAAGTATACTTTCATCATCTTCTTCCGCCTCTTCCTCATCTTTTCCTTCTTCGTAAATCTTGATCAATAGGAAGAACCAGGAAATCAGCAGCGGACCAAATACCAATCCCAGTATTCCAAAAATGGGAATCCCGATTATCACACCAATGATAGCTACCAAGGGATGTGTATCAGCCATGTATTTGGAAATGAAAAAGCGTAATACGTTATCGATATTGGTTACGAGTACAAATCCCCAAAGGATGATTCCATATCCGTCGGATGCTTGTCCGTTTGCAATAGCTATTAACCCAGCAGGAACAAACACGATAGGTGCACCAATCACAGGAAGGAAGGAGAGGAAGAAGGAAATTATACCCCAGAAAACGGGATCATTAAAATCGAATATCCACATTCCAACACTCACTAAACTGCCTTGTACGAAGGCAATGAGCCCTTGTCCTAGCACATTCGAATAGGTTGAATTTCTCAATTCGGCTGCAAATCGGAGTGTGTTTTCCTTTTTGAAGGGCATGTATTTGATGAGCGTTTTTTCAAAAGCACGGTGACTGCTCAACATGAAATACAAGATGAAATACATCATCCCCAAAGTGAAAATAATTCCGAATATCCCATTGACAAAGGAACTCACGCCACCAAATAAGTTGTTCTGCAGGAAGCCTAGAATTTTTTCAACGGTAGCTTCATCATTCAAGGAAACACCAAAATAGGTCTGAACTTTTCCGAGGATGGAAGTAATCGCTTCGGTATGATTGAGCAGGTTCGAAACTTTGGTGCCGATCATAATACCTACAATGGTTAGCGGCAATACGATCAGGAGGAACGTGAGCAGCATAATAGTCCATGTGGCTAACCAATTAGGCCATTTTTTTACGTAACGAAGAAATCCAAAAAACGGTCGAAATAAAACGTACAAAACAACTGCCCCTAAAAATGCAGGAAATAATTCATGTAGTGCATAAAGCAAAAATGCACCTGATACAAAGGTCAGTATGAGGATGATTCTTCTACGTAGTCGATAATCTTGGATAGGCACAGGCTTATTTTTCTTTACTCAATCGAATAGCTTCTTCCAGGTCAATACGGATTCCATTCCGATAACCGGTAATAAATGCTTTCCCTTTCATTTTAGGGTTTGCATTCATCTTTTTTCTTGCTTCTGCCAAATTGGGATATTCACCAAACGTGAATTTGAATAAACCATTATGACTTTCTTCTTGTAAATCTTTAGCTTCCACATTGAAGTCGCGAGCAATGGTTTCTTTCTCTGCTTTCTGTGGCAATGCAGCAACTTGAATTCGGAATGATATGGCCGATTTAGTTGTTGAGGTGCTGGTGCTTGGACTGGCAGTATTTTCTGTTTTAGCAGGAGTTTTTGCTGGTTCCGTTTTAGGTTTTATTTCTGTTGCTGGAACGCTCTTTTTAGTTTCCGCGTTTTTAGGAGCTTCCTTTTTAACTAAAGGAGAGCTTTCTTTTTTCGGTGTAACAGATTTTTCTTTTTGTTCCAGTTTAGGTGCAGGTTTTAAAGGTGCAACTTCTTTTTTTACAGGTGTTGTGGTTGGTGAAGTTTTGACTGGTGTGCTTGATTTTTCAGCGATAGCGGGTGATTTTGTTTGTGTATCGCTTGAAGCAGATAGGGAAGGGGAAGCTGGTTTTTCGAATGCTTTTGTGCCTTTACCTAGGATGTCGAGTTTTAGCGGATTGAATTTTATCTCTTTACGTTGATTATCTTCCAGATATGCTAGAATACCAGGAATCTCAAGTTTGCCTGCATAATCCTTACTGGCAGTAACCTCGAATGTTACTTTAATTTCTTGCTCGGTTGGCAAAGTAACCCAGAGGAATTGGAGTTGTTTTTTGCTGAAAGAGAAAATGGCTCCTGAGTTTTCCACTTCGTTAATCGAAAATCCACGCGGCCACGCTTGTTGAATACGTGCTATGCCAGTGATTGATCCACGATTAAGTGTCATGGAAACTTGAAAAGGAGTTCCTGCTTCTATCTTTTCAGGAACAGAGTAGGAAAGAACAGCCAGCTCTTGTTGAGCCTGAAGATGCTGAATTCCTAACTGGAAGATAAGTGCAATCAGTAGCGTGAGTTGCTTCATGCCACGAATATCGGGATTTTAGAATGCTGTAGAAAGAAAAAACGCCCTGCAGTTTTCACTACAAGGCGTTAGGAGGATTTAACACAGCACAGTATTTTATTTCTGCACCGATTTTTTCTTCGAAGCTAAATTCATTGCTTCACCAACTGTAATTCGGGTGCCGCGATTGTAAGCTATTACAAAAGGAATATATCGGGAGAAATCAAGTTTGTTTTTGTAGTCTCGAGCTTGTTCGTATGTTCCGAATGAACCAACCGTGTATTTGTACAAACCATTGAAGTTTTCTTCTTGCAACTTGTCTTTTATTGCATATTCCTTACGGATTGAATCACGATCAAGTACGCGGGTAGAGCTTAGAATTTGGACCTTATATTCCAAATCAACTTTCTCTTCCGACATGTAAACGGGCTTGTCTTGATCGTTGTTAATTACACCTAGCAATGTTTTTTCAGCTAGTGAATCACTTGGTGCGATGTACTCAATTACTTCGATCGTGTTTTTAGGAAGATTAAAGATTTCTTTTTCCTCGTTCACGATGTAGTAGTAACGACCTTCGATCGATTGCTTACCGCGCATTTCGAATGGAACACTTACTTTATACATAACTTGAATTTCTTCTTCAGCTGGTAAACGTAGCCAGTTGTACTTAATTTTTCCATCCTTGCAGCTAAACGTAGCTCCTTGACTTTCTACTCCAATAGCAGTCATTCCTTTAGGAAGATCCTGTTCGATTTGGAAAAAGCTGTTGAGGTTTCGACGTTCAATCTTAATCTTAACTAAAAAAGTTCCGCCTGCATAAGCCTTCTGTTGAGAGAGTGATTGCGCAATACGAACAATACTTTCGCTAGCAAACGTTTGAGTCGAAAGGACTACAAACAAGGCAAGTGGTGCTAAGAGTTTCCGAATCATGTTTTTTTTTGTTAAAGTTCGTGTGTTGAGTTGTTCATTTTAGTCAAGCCTCATCAACTTTTTAACAGTGAAATGCTGCTCGATTCTGAATAACTGTTACTCGAATAACGATTCGTTTGTTGCTTCTATTTTCAGAAATTCCTTACATGATTTAATTTGATAAACGGAAATAAACAATCTGTTTCTAAGCTTAATTTTGAAACTAGAATTCTTCTACAGCATCGAATAACAAGGAAATTACTGTCCCTAATTGGGGCTGAGATTCGATAATCATTTCTCCTTGATGTTTTACAACAAACTCTCGACAAAGGACCAAACCTAAACCAGTTCCCTTTTCTTTTTTAGTCCCTGGTGTTGATACAAATTCCTTGTTTTGAAGTTTTCCCAACATTTCGGCCGTCATGCCAACACCCGAATCAGAAACTCTAATCAGTACTTTTTGTTGATTTTTTTCAATCAATATTTTGACAAACCCTTCCGGATTAGTGAATTTTATTGCATTGGATATCAGGTTTCGTATGATTAATTCAAACATGTTAGAATCCACTAAAACCATATTGGTTTCGTGGTATTGAAGTTTAATGCTAATTTTTTTTTCTTCGGCTTGAGATTCGAGGTGTTTAATAACACTTTTAATTAATCGAGCCGGGTCAAGAATCTCGGGTTGAAAAACAATTCCATTTAATTGGGTACGAGACCACATGAGTAAATTATCCATTAATACCATGGTTGTATCTACTCTTTTCCCAAGCTCATTTATTAGAAACTTCTTTTTGTCTTCTGGAACATCTTCACTGTTGAGCAATGAAAATGCACCTCGTATTGTAATTAAAGGATTACGTAAATCGTGTGAAATAATTGAAAATAGTCGGTTTTTCGTTTGAATATTAGAACTAAGTGTTTGATTTTTTAGTGAAGCATTTTCAGATTTATTGGATAATTCTATTTGAATTGAATTATTGACGTTTAAAATGTAAAGGGTTATTAAAAACGTAAGTGTAGCAGCTCCCATCGAATTAATCAACCATTGTAAGCGAAGCTCTTCGTAAGGCATGTTAGGACGCCCCGTTTCATAATCGCCCGATAGCATGAAACTGAGTAATAACAGTGTTATGAATGTTAACGCATATCCAAATTTCTTGTCTTTACCTGGCAAGATTACCAAGGCACAAATCGAAATTGGAAAGAAAAATGCAACCACGAAAGTGTTGGGAGAGAATAAGATACAAGAAGATGCTATAATGGCATCCGCATGTAAAATCAATAAAATTTTTGCAAAGCGGGCATAACCCAGTTTTAAAAAAAATAGAGAGATTCCTGCACCTAAAAGCAAGGATAAATTGACGAAAGCCGAATCGGTATATTCTAATTCAAAGCCTACATAACTCAGAGCTACAGAATAAAAAGCCGTTGTTAAAATCAGCATGAAAAAAAGCTGATTGGCTTTGTCATACATCAAATTCCCTGTATTCTTAACAAAATAACCTGAAATGGATTTGAAAGACATGGGAAATGCTAAATCGTGAAGAATTAGAGCTTAGGTTTATTCAACCTACAGAATACAAGTATAGTTTTTAATCTTGTTCAACAGCATCAAATTGAACGGTAATAATTGTTCCAGCTTGGGGTTGAGATTCAATTCTAAATTCACCTTGGTTTTTAGCAACAAATTCCTGACAAAGAACTAATCCTAAGCCTGTCCCCTTTTCTTTTTTCGTGCCCGGGTTAGAGAAGAACTCTTTGTTTTTAAGTTTTTCTAGCACTTCGGCACCCATACCAACACCCGAATCGGACACAGTAATGCGAACTTTATGTTGAATTTCTTCAATAACTACTTTCACATAGCCATCTGGATGAGTAAATTTAATTGCATTAGAAATCAAATTCCGGAATATCAACTCAAACATGTTTTGATCTGCATAAACCAAGACAGTTTTCGGACATTGAAGTATGATGAGAATTTTCTTTTCTTCTGCCTGTGCATCTAATTGTCGGATGATGATTTTGATGATATGATTAGGGTCGATAATTTCTGGCTGATATACAATGCCGTCCAATTGAGTTCTCGACCACATCAACAAATTATCCATTAAAACCATGGTATTATCTACCCGCTTACCTAATTCGTT
>JBIKOC010000244.1:0-3872 GCA_044358335.1 Flavobacteriales bacterium
AAAGGATGGATACATCGAATTTCCCAAAGGAGTAAAAGTGGAGTTTTATGGTGTTAATTCAAAGTTGGAATCTAAGTTAAAAGCCAATTATGCCAAGAGTTATACCGGGCAGGAGCGGATGGAGGCAAAGAATAATGTGGTTATTGAAAGCACAAGTGGAGATAAGCTCGAAACAGAGCATTTAATTTGGGATCAACGGCAGGATCGTATCTTCTCGAATGTATTTACGCGAATCACCTCACCTGACCGAGTAATATATGGTGATGGTTTTGAGTCGAATCAAGACTTCAGTAAATACCGGATTCTTAAAGTTAAAGGAATTATCAATCTGAATGAATAAACTATGAATCAAGCACGCATTTTTCGAATTATGGAGCTTGTATGGCTCAGCATAGCTATTATGGCGGCAATATCAAGCACTTGGTTAATCATCAAAGGAGATATTGATGCAGCTCGTTTTCCATTGTTTGTCGCTTTTTGTGCAGCTATATTATTCGCTTTACGACGTTATCAGCGCAAACGTATAGAGAAAGTTGAGGCCTTTGAAAAAGAAAATCCGAAGGCAGCATCCCCGAAAAAATAAGTATACAGGCACAAAATCAACCAGATTTAGGTTTTTTTTGATTTAGTCGTATATTCGCACCCCTAAAAAACCAAAGATTTAGCTTCCAAAAATGGCAGTTCTTGAACGCATCCGCTCCAAAGCCGGAACAATAGTAGTAGTAGTTATCGGTCTTGCTCTCTTCTCATTCGTTATGCAAGATTTATTTTCAAATGGAAGTTCCATGTTCTCTGGATCAGAAAGAGAAATTGGAGAAATTAACGGGCATTCCGTTAGTGGCGAAGATTTTAGTCGCCGCTTATCAAAGGCGGAAGATAATGTTAAGCAAAGCCAAGGAACTTCTGCCGTTGATGATAATACACGTCAACAATTAGTTAATCAAATCTGGAATGAATACTTAGATGAGTATTTGTTTAACGAACAGATAGAAGAAGCTGGTGTTGCTGTATCGGATGATGAAATTTTCGATATGATTCAAGGCGAAAACATTCACCCACAAGTGACTCAGATTCCTTTGTTTCAAGATAGCTTGACTAAGCAATTTGATCGTAATAAGGTGCTTAAGTTCTTACAAACTCAGTTGTCTGAAGAGAATGATCCTGACGGTAAATACCGTGAATCATGGGCTGAATTCGAAAAATCAATTGCTAAACAACGTCTTAAAACCAAGTATAACAACTTGCTTCGTAAGGCAGTTTATGTAACTAAAGCTCAAGCTAAATTCGATTTCAACAACAAAAACACGTCAACTGCATATCGTGCTATTGTTAAGAAATATGACACTGTTGCCGACTCAACAATTACGGTTACAGATGAGGAAATGAAAAAATACTACGACGAGCACAACTTCGAATTTGATCAAAAAGAGGAGACACGCAAATTGGAATATGTAGTTTTTCAAGTTAACCCTACTCCTGAAGACCGCGCAGAATTATTCAAATCAATGGATGAGTTGAAAGCTGGTTTCTTGGCAAGTACCGATGATACCTCTTTCGTAAATGCAAATTCTACCGAGGGTATCCGTTTGGAAATGATCAAACGAGGGAAAATTGCTCCTCAAATTGATTCTGCTGTATTCAGCGGAACTCCAGGTTCGGTTTATGGTCCTTTTGCGGATGATGCTTCCTTAAAGTTGGTTAAACTAAAAGGTTTTAAAGCTACATCCGATTCAGTAATGGCTCGTCACATTCTTATTTCTACTCAAGGTGGAATGAGTGCTGCCGCAGCTACTGCAAAAGCCGATTCTTTGAAAGCTGCCATTAAAGCAGGAGCTGATTTCTCACTTCTTGCTATGCAATACAGCGAAGATCCAGGTTCTAAAACGAAAGGTGGAGATTTAGGCTGGTTTACAGAAGGAACGATGGTTCCAGAATTTAACGACGCATGTTTTAATGGTAACGTGGGTGATATGGTAACCGTAAACACTCAATACGGAGCTCACTTAATCAACATCACAAATAAAACTCGTACTTCAAACAAAGCACAAGTAATTTACTTGACAAAGAAAATCGAACCTAGTACACGCACTGTAGATGAGTATTACGCTAAGGCTAACGACTTTGCTGTTGCAGCTCAAGACTACGATGCATTTAAAAAACAAGCTGAAGAAAAAGGAATGTTCATCGTTTCTTATGACCGTTTGCTTCCAAATGATCGTCAGGTTAATGATTTGACTAATTCTCGTGAAATGGTTCAGTGGGCATACAATCCTGAACGCGAACTAAAAGAAGTATCTAAAGTGTTCGACATCGAAGGTCGATATGTGGTAGCATCTCTAACAGGAATTAAGAACAAAGGAATTCCTCCTTTTGATCAATTGAAGGAAACGTTGAAACCACTGGCGATTCGCGAAAAGAAAGCTGCCACATTTACTAAAGAATTTAGTGATGCAATGGCTGGTGCTACAACTATTGAAGCATTAGCTGGTAAAATGAAATTACAAGTCGACACAGTTGATGCTACCTTAACTTTCTCTACGAATTCACTTCCAATGTTTGGGTTTGAACCACAAGTAATTGGTAAAACATTCTCTTTACCAGTAAAGAAATTGAGTAAGCCTATTAAAGGAAATACAGGTGTTTATGTTGTAATTGTTAACTCTATCACTCCTGGTGTTCTTCCTACCGACTTAGCTGAAACACAAAAACAATATGTTCAATCTATGTCGGGACGTGTTGAGAACAGTGTATACAACGCTTTAATTAAGAAAGGTAACGTAGAAGACAAACGCTATCGTTTCTTCTAAATCAATATAAATCTATTTCGAAACGCGCTTCTTAATCGGAGCGCGTTTTTTTTGTTCAGTTTTATTGATGTAGAATGATTTTGATTCTCATGTGACTTATTCCAAATCAATTGTTTTAAGCCATTGAAACAATCGTTTGGTAAAGATTTGAATACATCAATATTACTTTGATTAAGCTGGATTTTAAAGCATATCACAAGGTAAAACCATTAGAATATCTCAAACAACAAATCTGTTCGGACAACGCATCAAAGAAAAAGGGAATATGGTTTTCTAATTCTAATCAGAAAGAAAGCACGAGAAGATTAATCTAGGGTAACTTTAATTAAGCTTTTACCATGACCAGCAATATAAAGCGTGTCGGATCCAACTAATAGAGCTTCGTAGAATGCTGATGCGTTAGAAGCTTGCAACATTTGTTCTGCATCATTCCCTTTAAGGGCATAAAGAATTCCTTGTTGACTGAATCCATAAATGCGACCTTCTATTTGAACAAGGTTACAAATGATACCTGCATTCTTAACGATTGTATGCGTGTTAGGATCATTCTCAAAGCCCCAAATACCACTACGATGGTAACGAATAGATCGACAACCACTATACGCTATTTGACCATCGATCGATTTCAAAGCGTGAATGAGGCCTTGTACTTTACGACCTTTTACTAATTCGGCTGATTGATTAGGATTGTGGTGGTAGATTGTGGTCGAAACACCATTGAAAACAGCAGCTGCAAAGCCCGATTCTCCTTCGTTAGCTAGAGCCCAGACAAACTTTCGTGTATTTTTCCAAATCACCTGAGGTTGATTAGAAAGCGAAGTATCAATAGTTGCGATAAAGCCGTTAGGAATTCGTTTTTTACCGCGTCCTATTCCACTACTTCCACCACAAACAACCAAATGTCCTTGATTATCATACGAAAGGTCATAAAAGCATCGATGACGAAATGCAGGGAATTCGGTTTTAGTACAGGTAGAATCTTTCAGGTTGTATTTGTAGATGGTACCGTGATCGGCCGATATGTATACAAAATTACCTAAACGGAGGAATTTTAAAATGTTAGAT
>JBIKOC010000245.1:0-3865 GCA_044358335.1 Flavobacteriales bacterium
TACTCTTGGTGTTTTTACCGATATGAATCATCTTTGTTCCAGTGTCAGCCTGTTGCATGTTATTGGTAACTGCTACAGAATAAAACTCACCTACAGATGAATCGCCTTTTAAAATTACACTTGGATATTTCCAGGTTATTGCTGAGCCAGTTTCAACTTGCGTCCAAGAAATTTTAGCTCCAAAACCAGCACAAATTCCACGCTTGGTAACGAAGTTAAAAATTCCTCCAACACCGTTTTTATCGCCCGGATACCAGTTTTGTACGGTACTGTATTTTACTTCCCCACGTTCTTCGGCAATAATTTCAACTACTGCAGCATGCAACTGATTTTCATCCCGCATAGGAGCGGTGCAGCCTTCAAGGTAACTTACATAAGCACCCTCTTCGGCAACAATCAATGTACGTTCAAACTGACCTGTTCCAGAAGCATTGATTCGGAAATAGGTAGAAAGTTCCATCGGACAACGCACCCCTTTAGGAATATAACAAAATGATCCATCGGTAAAAACGGCTGAGTTAAGCGCTGCGTAATAGTTATCGGTATAAGGAACCACTGAACCCATGTATTTCTTAATGAGTTCGGGATGATCATGAACGGCTTCACTAAACGAACTGAAAATGATTCCTAATTCACCTAGCTTTTCTTTGAATGTAGTTTTAACAGAAACAGAATCGATAACAGCATCTACAGCAACGCCTGTAAGTCGTTTTTGCTCTAATAAAGAAATGCCAAGCTTTTCAAATGTTTTTCTCAATTCGGGATCAACCTCGTCGAGACTATTAAGTTGCTTGGTCTTCTTAGGTGCTGCGTAGTATATGATTTCTTGAAAATCGATTTTAGGGTAATTCACGTGTGCCCAAACAGGTTCTTCAAGTGTAAGCCAATATCGGAAAGCCTTTAAGCGATAATCAAGCATCCATTGCGGCTCTTTTTTCTTGGCAGAGATAAAACGAATAATATCTTCATTCAGCCCTTTGGGAGCAGAATCCATTTCGATATCGGTGGTGAATCCCCACTTATAATCGGAATTGATATGTGATTCTAATACGTCGTTTCCCTCAGCAGCCATGAATCTTTATTTTAAACGGCAAAACTTTCTCCGCATCCACATGTGCGCGTTGCATTTGGATTATTAAATGAAAAACCTTTCCCATTTAAGCCTCCCGAATATTCTAAAACAGTTCCTACCAAATAAAGAAAGCTCTTTTTATCTACCAGGATTTTTACTCCTTTATCTTCAAATAATTGATCACCATCTTGACGCTCAGCATCAAAATCCATTTTATAGGATAATCCCGAACATCCTCCACCTTCAACACCAACACGTAAATAACTATCAATACTGTGGTTACTTTCCGCCATCAGACTTTGTAGTTTTTCTTTTGCAGTTTCAGAAACAGAAATCATACGTAACGACCATTTAGCTTATAAACACGAGTTCGAATATTAAGTTTCAAATAAGCCATTTTTATTTAGACTTATTCTAAACAGTCTGCAAATATATGCTATGACGAGGATTTATTCAACCTCCAACTTGAAATGATTTTAGGAAATTGGATTTTAGCTTAGAACATAAGTGCAGGATGAGTAGTCAAGCCTAGTTGAAAATTCCCGTCAACTTATATATTTGCCAAAATGGGAACGGAAAGGATGTCGCAGTTCGAAGAAACGGAAGAAAAAATCTCCAATCATTTAGAAGAATGGTTACAAGCAACTCAACGATCTCCAATAAATAAAAGTGTTGGAGGTTTTTTACGTTCTGCAGCGCCAGCATTAAACATTCTAGCAAAAACACGTGTAGCAGCTTTTGTTTACGATTACGAAAATGGCGGCTATTCCTATTTCAACGATTATTTCCCCATTCTAATCAACTCAACTCGAAAACATATTGAGAAAGTTGGCATCCGAGTGATGCAGGAGCGTGTTCATCCGGAAGATTTTATCAAATGTCTCAACCTAACACGTCGAACGTTAGAAGAATTCTCCAAAATGAAGGAGGATGAGAAAGATAGCACTCAGCTTAGGTTGTTCTTTCGAGTTAAGCGTAAAAGCGGCGATTATGTGTGGGTTTTGCAAAGTAATCGACAGGTACGTTGGAGTAAAGATGCACCGGCTCTCGATTTAGCATATATGATCGAACTTTTCGATTCTCAGAATCCGATGAAAGTAATGGCTGTTCTTCAAACCAGTCGACGAAATATGAATATTTTTCCTGATGGAGAAACCGAATTACTAAGTCATTTGAGTTTACGTGAAATGGAAGTATTACGATTAGTTGGTTCGGGTTACTCTACAAAAGAGCTAGCAAACAAACTAGTCGTTTCCGAAAACACGATTAAAACTCACCGTAGGAATCTCATTCGTAAACTTGGTGTGCGCAATATTGCACAAGCAATCGGCATGTTGGAGAAACTATTTTGATTGAAATACCGATTTCATCTCCTCAAATACCATTGTTGCCCATCGGCTATATTCTTTTCCCGAAGGATGTAAACCGTCTCCTGCCACTAAATCTTGTTCTGTTTTTGCTAAACGCGAACCCGGTGTGATGTCCACATAATGCACACCATGGCTTTCTGAAATTTGTCGGTTGATGGCGTTAAATGCATCAATCTCTTCAGCAATCTTGTCCCGATCTCGATCAGCCGCAAAAGGAGTAACTCCCCAGTCAGGAATGGAAACAACTACTACATGATTTTTTATTCCACCTGCAAATCTAATTGCCTGTTTCAATAAAGCAGTAAACTCCTGAACATAAACTTCCTGCGAATTACCACGATACTGATTGTTCACTCCAATTAGTAGCGATACCAAACCATAATTATTTCCAGGTTTACGTTCGTCAATGGCTTTGGAAAGTTCATCAGTAGTCCAACCCGTTGTGGCAATTATTTCGGGTTGATTCAGATTAACTCCAGTATCATTCATCAATCTGCTAAGCTGAACCGGCCAGCGATCATGCTCAGCTACCGATTCGCCAATGGTGTAAGAATCGCCTAAGGCTAAAAAACGAATGGGTTCTTGGGCCATCATAGTTGTAACGACAAAACTAAATAGAGTATAAAGGAGCAAGCGCTTCAAAGCTCTTTCCGCATTCGGGCTACCGGAATATTGAGCTGTTCGCGATATTTTGCCACGGTTCGACGAGCAATGTTGTATCCTTTCTCACGTAGTACTTTCGCCAATTTATCATCGGTTACTGGCTTGCTCTTATCTTCGGCTGCCACACATTCTTCCAAAATCTTTTTCACCTCACGCGTTGAAACTTCTTCTCCAGAATCAGTAGATAATGATTCAGAGAAAAACGACTTCAACAAAAAGGTTCCAAATGAAGTTTGAATGTATTTGCTATTAGCAACACGCGAAATAGTAGAGATATCGAGGAATACTTTCTCTGCAATATCCTTTAAAATCATGGGGCGAAGCTTAGTCTCATCACCCGTTAAAAAATACTCAAACTGGTAATCAAGAATAGCCTGCATGGTTAGCATCAATGTTTGTTGACGCTGTTTGATGGCATCGATAAACCAACGAGCTGAATCGATTTTTTGCTTTACAAACAAAACGGCATCTCGTTGCTCTTTATCAGAAACTTTCTTGGTTTTACTGTAATGTACTAGCATTTCCTGATATGTACGACTGATACGTAAATCGGGAGCATTACGCGAATTCAACTGCAGTTCAAGAACTCCTTCATTGTTATTCAATAAGAAATCAGGAATGATATGTTGTGTGCTTTTAGGTGAATCGCTCTGAGAATTTCCCGGACGAGGATTCAGCTTCATAATTTCTTTGATGGCAGCTTTCAACTCTTCATCGGTAAGCTCGAGTTTCTTGGCAATCTTGTCGTAATGCTTACGCG
>JBIKOC010000246.1:0-3857 GCA_044358335.1 Flavobacteriales bacterium
ATTATAATAACGCTCTCCACTAGATCCAGTTCCGCTTCCAACATATCCCATTTCATCATCTCCATAACTTTTTTCCACCTTGGGATTCGTGCTTAGATACGTTTCCATAAACACTTTTTTAGCAAGGTCATACGTTAAAGTTTGGATATACTCGGTTTGGGGTTCTTCTTTTCTTTTTCGTTCAAACAAGATGGTTTGATCGCTTTTAGAAACACTATAGCGAATGCTGATGCAGTCCTTATATAACCATCCAGATTTAGCTGGTTCTTTTAAATAGTAACAGAAAATAGCTTTGAGTTTATCCGGCTGGGTGCATTTTATGAAGACCACTTCGGACTTTCCTGTTTTAGGATTTTCATATGACCAAATTGCTTGTTCAATGGTGCATGGATCTTTGATAACCAGCTTTCCTTCCATGTTATAAAAAACCGGATTGCTATTTTTGTTAGGCGCTGCACCAAATAGAATTCCATCAAAGCATTCGAGTACTCCATGAATAGGAGGAATAATCTCTTTATTACTGATAATGCCTAATAAAGAATCTTTTACCACGTAATAATATCCTGCAGGCAAGGTGTATTTGCTCTTCTTCTTCACCGAATTAAATTCAACATAATCGTATTTAGGAGCGACCATGATTTTACCTGTAGTATCAGCCATTCCCCAAAGTTTTCCTTGTCGATAGGGAATAAGAGTTGGAATTTTTTGTGCCTTTAGAGGAAGAATAAAAAGCAGAAGAATTAAAGCTAGAATTATCTTTCGGAAGAGCATAAATGACAATATGCAGCGAAGTTAAGTCGAAACGAACTCAAATGAACCTTTCCATATAACTAGCAAATAGCGCCTGCTAATCCTATTTTTCGGTTCCTTTAACATATGAAAAAACAACTCTGCGTTTTCGCGTTTCTTCTTTTCGTTTTATGCTCCAATTGGACGTTTGCTCAATCAGCCAAACCCGAATGGCTCTATATTATTGATGGTTACAACGACACGTTTGTAAGCGATTTGGAGGTGGATAAAGAAGGAAACACCTATTTAGCCGTTAATTATTGTGGAGCGCTAACAGTTAGTGGCTTGAATAAGAAAATGCCTCCATCGGGACATGTGCATGGCTTATTGATAAAGCTAAATAAAAATGGAAAACCCCTTTGGGCTCATGGCTTCAAGAGTGCGTACGATAACCGAATTAATGATTTGTCGATAGCCCCTGATGGAGATTTACTCATTACTGGATTTGGTGATGGAGTGATGAGTTTTCCAGGATTAAATGATACACTAAAATGTGGCAAAGAGCGCGAGAAAAATGGCTACCGTTATCCTCAAGCAGTGTATGCGGCTCGTTATTCACCCATAGGAGAACGCATTTGGGTTCATTTCTGGAATACTGGATGGGCCGAGGGAATTAGCATTGCTGCGAATAGTAAAGAGGAAGTGTATTTCAGTTATTATCACACGGGTAGTTTGCGAGATAAAAAAACACTTATTGATTCATTTCCTGTTACACCAAAATTATCGGCAATGGTTTCGATTGCTCACATTGATAAAGATGGAAAGTTGGTCAAAATTCATCATTTCGATTTTCAGGAAACGAGTAGTAGTGCACATACTCCGCATTTGAAGTTCGATAAAGACGACAATCTATACATGTACGGGGCTTTCAAGGGCAAAGTAAAATTCAGCGAAAAGGATTCGCTTACAAATGATGGATATTATGAAAGCAGCGATTCCTATTTAGTGAAATTCAATCCTGCTGGAAATTTACTTTGGAAAAAAAGGATTGGTGGGCAAAATGGTCAATGGATTAAGGAAATTCAATTTGCTGATGATGGATCCATATACGCAACAGGAGAATATAGCTTTGAATGTACGATTGGTGATGGGATTAGCCTGACGCAGAAGAGCAAATACGAATACAAATCGGGCGATAGCTTTATGTATTTCAAGTTGAATGCAGATGGAGAACTGGTATTTACCCGTTTCGAAGAGAAAGGAAATTACGGCACTTATTTTACGGCACGGTCGGTTGGGCTTGATCCGAATGGCGAGTCGCATATCGTTGGTTATTACACCGATACGATTCAACTAGATGGATTTTTTCTTCCGGGGATTTCGCGAACGAATCAGATGTTTTACAGTAGATGGCAGGAAGATAAACTACTAGAACTGGAAAATGTAGGTAATAGTAATCGATACGGTCTTAGTCCCATGCGCATTGGGTTTGGTCCTACTGGTCAGTTTGCAGTTACAGGAGTTTATAATGATAAAAGCTGCTCGATTACTATCCAAGGACAAGAAAAGAAGTTTGGGAAATACGAGTATGGTAATGCCACGTTTGTGTATGGCGGGAGTGTTCCTGTTTTAAGAAAAACGGAGCCATCGTTATTGGCAGCAAAGTCGATTCGTATCAATCATTTAGAAAACCTTAAGCCATTGTTAGCCTGTTTAAAACCAGCAGAAATTAGCCTTCCTAATATCTGGTTCCCAACAACCGATTCCATTCCTTCGCGTCAAAGTTGGTTGAGCGAATCACCCTGTGGAAGAGAGGTTGTTCAGTTAGAAGCAAGTCTTTATCCGAATCCAAGTGCTGGACAAGCAACCTTAAAACTTAACGGAATGCAAGGTGGCCAAGTCCAGTTGGATGTGTTTTCGGAAAATGGTGCCTTGCTTTTATCGCAACGCTTGACGGTTCCAAGTAACGAGTATTTACAAGAGCTGAATTTGAGTTCGGCGGCACCCGGAATTTACTTTGTACGCATTGTCCATGGTGGATTTGAAAAGGCGATACGGATGGTGAAGATTTGATGGAATTCGCAAAAGCGATAGAAGCAAGTAGCGCCTGCAAGGACTAAGCTACAGCGCGGGCCGCCCGAAATGCTGGAAGAATAAGAAAATGTTCAGGCGGCTTTGCCCAAAAAATCAATCAAATGTCGCGAATAACATATTTAAGGATTTTAGCTTATTGTTTGAGTATTTTAAAGCTCTCTGATTTAGAGTCCATTTTAATTACCATAGTGTATGCACCTGGGGATAAAGACTGAATATCCACATAATGATTAGCCATTGTGTTATGAAAGGAAAGCACCTCTTCTCCTAAAATGTTGTAAATACTGATATTATTAAGTTTTGTGTCGGCAGGAAAACCATCCATATAAATTAAGTCATTGGATGGATTTGGGTACAATTTCAAATTTGTTGAGCTGTTCTTTAAAATTTCCAAACCAACTTGAGTTATTGTTACTTCAGAACTTAATGCACTGCAACCAAAGTCATCTGTTACTAAAACTGAATATGAACCGTTTTGTAGGGCCGTATATATTGGTTGATTTGCATCAGAAATAAATTCATTGTTGAGAAGCCATTGAATAGAATTATTGCTAGCTATTGATAGTGTGCTGTTATCAATAGAAATATGAGGCATATTGGATGTATTAATATATTTTCTAAATAAAAATCCATTCGAAGATGATGCCGCAATCCAATCACCATTGGATAATTCCATTAAGGATTCTAGCCAGTGTGTTCCTGAATCATTGTTAAAGTTGAAATCACGCAAGCCATTAACACCGAATGTATTGTCAATAGTTCCATTGGGAAGAATCATCAGAGCGCAACCGATTCCAAACATGCTATTGCTATTCGATCCCGGTAATAAGATATTTCCGTTTTCCATCAACTTCATTCCTTTCACACGACCATTAAAGGTGTAATTAAAAATACCATTAACTCCAAACGTAGAGTCAACAATACCTAATGGAGATAGTTTTAACACATACACATTAGAATTATCTAAGCTGCCACTCATATATAAACTGCCACTTGCATCAACAATACTCGAAACGACTACTGAAAAACCTGTG
>JBIKOC010000247.1:0-3849 GCA_044358335.1 Flavobacteriales bacterium
GATTCTTTCTCCCGCTTCAATTGGATTCAATGGAATATCTGTGTTAAATACATCAGTTGGCTTAAGTGTCTTACCTAATGTATAGTTTTCGGAATAAAACAAATATCCAGGTGCGCTCACATTTAATGCATAAGATGATCCTGATGGTAAACTCACCAAAAATTCACCACTAACTTTATCCGAAGTACTCATTACGCGAGTTAAACCTGTCGATAAGTCAATTACTTCGAATGATGCTTTTAGAGGATTCCCCGTTTTCTTATCTGTCACCTTTCCACGTAAAAAGGTAACTGGCGCTGGTTGTGCGCCCGAATACAACTCAAATGTGTAAATGTCTCGCAAACCAGTTCCTCCTTCTCTATCCGAACTAAAATATCCTTTCTTCCCATCAGCACTAACAATCATGTGTAGTTCTTCTTTCTTGGTATTAATTGGATAACCAAGATTTACTGGTTTACTCCAAGTACCATCGGGTTTAAGCTTCGCATAGAAGATATCTTTTCCTCCCATACCTGGATGTCCATTCGATGAAAAATACAAGGTCTGGCCATCAGGATGTAAATATGGACCGAACTCTTCCAATTCAGTATTAATTGAATCGCCCAAGTTTAGTGGTATCGTCCATCGACCATTACTTCGTTTATTGGTAATCCACAAATCGGCTTGTCCCTTTCCACCACTTCTTCTGCTTGTAAATACTAATGTTTGACCATCAGCCGAAAGTGTAGGTTGGGCATCCCATGCACCCGAATTGACTAAGTCTCCTAAGTTTTGTGGCGCAGACCATTTTTCTCCCAATCGCTCACTAACATATAAATCACAACTTCCAATTCCATCTGGTCGTTCACAGCCGGTAAAAAAGAAATAACGTCCATCGGGTGAAATAGAATGAGCTCCTTCATTTCCATGCGTGTTAATAGGTGGTCCAAGCGGTATTGCAGGTAACCACGAACCATCAACCCGTTTGCTGTAATAAAAGTCTTCTTCTACTGGCGATCCACCATTAGTGGTTAGCTCATCGCTTGGGCGCATGCGAGTGAAAATCAACAGGTTCTCATCAACAGTTAAGGAAGGATGATAATCACTGTAAACCGAGTTTATCTTATCTCCTAAATTCACTGGTGTAAATGGAACAGGATGTTGAATGGCATATTCAGCAAATTGAGCACTAGCCAATCTTCGCTCTCCTTTAAGACGTAACTCAGGATTGACTTTAGTAAAACTCAAGAATTTTTTCAGATGAATCTGAGCATCCGCATATTTATCTAAGTCCATTTCAGCCCCAGCCATATTGTAATACATAGGAGGGAATCGCTCAGGTTGAATACTTGTAGCTACTTTGTAATGTTCAATTGCTTCTTCACTTTTGTTCAAATCAACACATACATCAGCTAATAAAAGTTGAGCTTCGAAAAACTGCTGATCTTCCTCTGTAGCCTTTTTTAATAGTGGATATGCTTCTTCATTTTTACGGTACTCGTAATTAAGCCTTCCTTCATTAAAATAGGAAATAGCCCGTTTGTTTGTTGTGCTAAGTTGTTTAGGTTGTGCTACAGCGCACGATGTTGTTAGCACCAATAAACAACAAGCCGTGAAAATTCGATTAATCTGCAAGGATGTATTCATACATGACGAATGTACCCGTAAAACGCAAAACCCCGATCATATTGGATCAGGGTCTTGCACAAAATGTTGTTGAAATGATTATTTGCGAATCACAGTAACGGCTTCTTTTATCTTTTCACCATTACTAAGCTCAAGAATGCAGAAATAAACTCCATCAGGATGATTAGCAGCTTGCCAATCATTTACATATCCATTCGAATTGTAAATCTCACTTCCCCAACGATTAAATATGGTCAGTTTTGAATCAGGGAATGCTTCTAATCCTTTGATTACAAAGAAGTCGTTTTGTCCATCTCCATTCGGTGTGAAAGAATTTGGAACACTTACAGAATTCGAAATAGTATAATCTCTTGAAGTTGTATCCGAACATCCGGCTGCATCACGAACAATTAAAGTAACTGTTAATTCTCCTTGATCCGAGTAGGCATGTGCCGTGTTTTGAGTTCCTGCGGTAGCATTATCTCCAAAATTCCATAACCAGGTTGTTGGAGAACCTAGTGATGCATCAGTAAAGTTAATGGTCACATTGGTTTGAGCGCCAGTACTTGGATTTGATGTAAATTCTGCTGTTGGTCCTATTTCTTGAATCGAAATTTCATCTTGATTTTCACATCCATTATTATCAGTGATTGTAAGAGTGAAATTTCCAGCAGGCAATTCTGCTGTTTGAGTACTTGCCGAATTGCTCCATGAATAAGTGACCATTCCCGTTGGTCCAGATACACTTACCAATGTCCCTTTACAAATTGTTAAATCATCACCCAAAGCAATTGTTGGTAAGTCTAAAACTGTAACAGCAGCAAAAGCTGTGTCAGGCGATTTACATCCGTTTAATTCAGCTGTTAAGGAATAGGTCCCAACATTACTATTCCCCATGGGTGAAATTGTAATTGTACTTGCAGAATTAGAATAACCTGGACCATTCCATAAGTAAATTACTCCCGATTCAGTATTTGAACTTAAATCGAGTGAGCCTCCATCACATACAGACAGATCACCAGTAATCACTGGACTTTGTGGATAAGGATTAAAAGTAACTGTGATAGTATCCGAAACAGAACATCCAATAGAATTCAATAACTTAACCCAATATTCTCCACTTGTAGTAGCTTGATAAGTAGCATTTTGGGAATTGTCTTGCCATTGATATGATACTCCTGTAACAGATGCTGCCGATAACAATACTGGATCATCACCGCAAACAGTTGAATCGGCAGTTGCAAATTCAAATACTGGGCTTTCTAAAATTGTTATGCTCACAGAATCGGCATAAGAAGGACATCCATCAGCATAATAGTATGCATAATACATCCCACTTTGGCTAGTGCTTAAGTTAGTTTGGTTGAATTGTCCATTTGAAGTAGTAGAACTATCTCCATTTGCTATCCAGTTATATCCAAATCCAGTTACAAGCGGAATAGACAAATTCAATGATTCTCCTGCACAAAGTGAATCTGAAAGAACGTCTTGTCCATTTATACTCATTACAGGCGCTGGTGGACGAACTGAAAATTCTAAGCTAACAGAATCTGTTTTAGCACACCCAAGTGGATTTGTTACTTCCACATAATAATCTCCACTTTGATTAACTGTAAAAGTTTGATTTACTGAGTTGTCTTGCCATAAGTAGGTGTATCCAACTCCACTACCTGCATCCAAAATCAAATCTTGAACATCACATAAAGTATCCGATAATCCGATATAAACTTCAGGTGTTGGATTAACTAGTATTTGAACAGTGTCATAAAAACTCTCACAACCATTTACATTGTAAAATGCATGATAGTAGCCACTTTCAGCTAGTGTAATGTCATCAAGAGTTAATATTTCTCCTGAGAAAATAGTATTATTAGGTCCAATCCAGGCATAATTAGCTCCACTCAATTGAGACATTTGGAGAGAAACAGTTTCTCCTGCACAAGTTGTGTCTGAATTAACAGATGGATCAAATGGGAGTATTACTGCTGTTGGAGTAATTGGTCTTGGAGCTGTATATATTCGTAGAGAATCAGCAGCTTTACATCCTTGGTAATCGGTGATGGTTACCGTATATAATCCACTATCTGATGCGATAAAGAAAGGATCAGTACTTCCATCTTGCCATTCAAATAAATATACACCTGGTACACTTAACAATAACTGAGAACCTTCACAAATGGTATCGCGTGAAGCTTGAATAGAAACGGGAGGTGCGTAATAATTTACAGTAACAGTATCAACTGC
>JBIKOC010000439.1:0-3845 GCA_044358335.1 Flavobacteriales bacterium
TATAACGGATGCCAATAATTGTTCAACAACTCTCAACTATTCTATAAACTCTACTTCTGGACCAATTTCTTCCATTCAAATTAATTCTCCCATTGATTGCCATGGAAGTAATTCAGGTAGTTTAACAGGATTAAGTTCAGGTGGTCAAGCTCCTCTTAGTTACTCTTGGTCAAGTGGTCAAGCAACTGCTACCATTTCTAATCTTGTTGCTGGAACATACACTGTAACAGTTACGGATGCGAATGCTTGTCAATCAAGTGCTTCATATACGCTAATTGATCCTGTAGCCATATCAACTACAGTAGTTGCTCAATCGGCATCTTGTGGATTAGCCAATGGAAGTGCAGAAATTAATGTTTCAGGAGCCGCTTCTCCTATTCAAGTAAACTGGTCAACTGCTCCAACACAAACAGGAACTTCAGTTAATAATCTACTAGCAGGAAATTATTCTGTTTCAGTTACTGATGTGAATGGATGTATTTCTAGCACTAATTTTTCAATCGGCAATTTACCAGGAGCAATCGCTTCTATTTCTTCTACGCCGATTTCTTGTTCGGGTGCTAATGATGCAACTGTTACAGTTTCAGTTATCACATCTGGTTCATATCAAGTGAATTGGAATACAGGACAAACAGGAACTCAACTAACTCAAGTTGGAGCAGGCACTTACACCGCAACAGTTACTTCAGCAGCTGGTTGTATAAGCACAGTTTCTCAAGTTATTTCAAGTCCAAGTCCATTAACATTAAATATCTCTAGTTCGCCAGCTAGCTGCGGTTCTGCCAATGGAAGTTTGATTGCTACAGTTTCTGGTGGATTTGCACCTTATTCTTATTCTTGGACTGGATATTCAAGTGTTAACGCTGCGAATCTTCCCAATTTATTAGCAGGTTCATATCCATTGATAGTTACAGATTCGCATGGATGCACCATTTCTGGAAATGCATCGGTGAGTTCGCTTAATGGACCAAGTATTTTAGTTTCCAATCAACAAAATCCAAATTGTAATGGAGCAGCTACTGGTTTTGCCAGTGTAAATGTATCTGGTACAGCATTACCATTGAGTATTCTTTGGTCTAATGGTGCAAGTGGAACAGCTGTTTCTGGTTTGGTGGCTGGTAGCTATTCTGCTGTAGTTACCGACGGGAATGGCTGTCAGAGCTCAGTTTCTCTTACATTAAATCAACCTACTTCCATATCGAGTTTAGTCTCAACCAATTCGACTACTTGCAATGCTGCCAATGGCTCTATTCAGTTAATTCTTAGTGGAGGAACACTTCCACACAGTGTTAACTGGATAGGACCAACAGCATCAACCGGACTGAATCCTACAGGATTACTAGCGGGTAATTACTCTGCTACTGTCTCTGATGCTATGGGTTGTACAGCTTCGGTTTCTGCATTGGTGGGAGCGCAACCTCCTCCTCAAGTTTCAATCTCTGAAACTCAATCCATAAGTTGTCCGGGTGTAAATGATGCAGAACTTGTTGTTCAAATTACTGGTGGAATTGTTCCATATGCAGTTCAATGGTCTTCGGGTGAAACTACCTTAGCAATTCAATCTCTAAATGCTGGAAATTATTCTGCAACAATTACGGATGCTTCAGGCTGTGTAATAACTGCCACTACGGTTGTTTCCGAGCCACTTACTTGGTCAGTTCAAGCTTCACTTAGTTCATCCACTTGCGGAAATCCCAATGGATCCATTCAACTAAATATTTCAGGCGGAACTGCACCTTACGTCATTAATTGGTCAAATAATCAAACCGGAACACTAGCAAATCAATTATTAGCTGGAACGTATGATGCCATAATTACTGACGCTTCTGGTTGTATTCATTCATCTACTTATACTATCTCAGATGCCGGAGGATTACAATTATCTATAGTTAGTCAATCGGATGCTCAATGTTTTGGATCCAATGATGGCGCAGCTCAAGTTCTTGCAATTGGGGGAACTGCACCATATGTTTATCAATGGTTTGATGGATATAGTTCTGCACAACGTTCCGATTTATCTGCCGGGACTCTCACTGTAACTGTAACCGATGCAAATGGATGTTCCACTTCAGCTCAAATAAATATCTCTGAACCATTCCTTTTAGATGGAATTCTGTCCGTAAACGATGGCACATGTGGATTAGCCAATGGTTCAGCTAGTATTCTAATGAATGGAGGAACCTTACCCTATTTCTATTCCTGGACAAATTCATCCGTATTAACAACAATCTCAGGACTTCCAACTGGTTCTGTTAGTGTTCTTGTAACTGATGCCAATGGTTGCCAGAAGAATTTTATTGGTTCTGTTGGAATGGCTCCTGCGCTTCAAT
Organism: Flavobacteriales bacterium; assembly: GCA_044358335.1. Lineage (GTDB taxonomy): Bacteria > Bacteroidota > Bacteroidia > M30B66 > M30B66 > CALQRR01. The sequence goes on from JBIKOC010000439.1 coordinate 2,331, forward strand.
TGACCGCTAGTGTGATACATCCAATTTCTTGTTTTGGAAGTTCAACTGGAGAAATTCAACTAAGTGGAGGAAGTAATTTAACGGTTAATTGGTCAACCGGACAAACAGGTATGACACTATCAGATGTATCTGTTGGAACCTATACAGCAATTGCACAAGATGCGGGTGGATGTTCAGATACAATCTCGATAAGTATTTCAGAACCAGCAGCATTATCCGGACAATTAATCACGCAAGATGCGACTTGTAATTTGGCCGATGGGTCAGCTTTGATTCAGGTTTCAGGTGGAACTTTACCTTATTCTTATACTTGGTCATCGGGTTCAAACTCGAATGCTGAATCAGGATTATTAGCTGGGCCGATTTCGGTACAAGTAACAGATGCAAATGCTTGTCAGATTTACCTTTCGGGTTTAGTTGCTTCTCAGCAGTTATTGCAAATACAATCGGTACAAGTTTCAGACGCCAGTTGTGCTGGAATGAATGATGGAAATGCACAAGTAACTATCAGCGGCGCTGCAGGAAATGTCAACTGGAATTGGTCAACTGGAAGCACTTCACAACAAGCATCTGGTTTGCATGCAGGTTTATATCAGGTTGATGTGACTGATGCCGCAGGATGTTCGGCAACGGCCAATTTTGTCGTTCAAGAACCAGCATCATTATTAGCTTCTGTTAATACTGTTGATGTTTCCTGCCATTCGCTTTCGGATGGACAAGCATCACTTATTGTCCAAGGTGGAACAATGCCATATAGTTTTGAATGGGATGGTTCTGCTGGTTCAATTAGCAACAATCAACTAAATGCAGGATTGCATCAAGCAACAGTTGCCGATTTAAACGGATGTAGCGTTGAGGTAGATTTTACCATCTATCAACCGGATGTTTTGCAAGCAGGAATTGAAACAATTTCTTCTGTTTGCGGACTTCCAAATGGTAGTATGAATGGTTTTGCAATCGGAGGAACATCGCCTTACCAATACAACTGGAGTTCGGGAGGAAATCAAGCACAAATCACCGGATTAGTAAGCGGGTCATATACTTTATATGTTGCCGATGCTCATGGATGTCAATCTGAGTTAACCAAATCATTTCAAGATCCGGGCTCTCCAGTTGTTTCCTTAATACAGGCACATGATATTTCTTGTTTTGGTTTTGCTGATGGGGCGATTGACGTTTCGGCACAAGGAGGAACAGGTTTATTAAGTTTGATTTGGTCAGATTCTAATTTGCAAGGACCAAATATCTCCGGACTAGCTGCTGGTAATTACACACTAGTTGTTAGTGATGAATTGAATTGCAAAGACACATTATTGACCAATCTCTCTCAACCAGATCAACTAGTTAGTTCACATTCTGTAGAGGATGTTCATTGTTTTGGAGGAACGGATGGAGCTGCTCATGTGTCAATCATTGGAGGTACTCAACCATATTCCTATTTATGGACTGGTGGTTCGACTAACTATTCAGCTCAAACAGATTTAATTCAAGTTTCTGCTGGTGCATATCAGGTGC
>JBIKOC010000248.1:0-3843 GCA_044358335.1 Flavobacteriales bacterium
CTCGTTGAGTACTTTTCCCTTGACAATTCGCTGCGCCTGTGCTCCGACCGTTAAGATCAAGAACAACAGTATCAGCTTCCATGGCAGATAAAGTTGTTTCATATGTGGTTGATTTGGTTTGAAGCAATTTTATAAAAAAGAAAACTGCTTAACATTAAATTAACATGGGTAATCTTACCTGTGCTTCTTGTGTATTTGGAAGTAATGAATATAAGATGAGCGAGTTAAGCCTTAAAAACAAGGAATAATAAGTCAAAAAACTTATTAACAAATCACAGGAATGTGTTTGTAATTCGAGGAATGATAGCTGCTCTAGGAGATGGCTTGGTTGATTTGCTCCTTGAATTGCAACTCGAACAAGTGCTTGTAATATCCGTTCTGACGAAGAAGCTCTTGATGGTTTCCGCGTTCAACGATTTGACCTTTTTCCATCACCAAAATCACATCAGCTTTTTGAATCGTAGCCAAGCGGTGAGCGATGATGATAGATGTTCTATTATGTGTTAAAGTATCGATTGCTTGTTGAATGAGCTGTTCAGTTTCGGTATCAACCGATGATGTAGCTTCATCCAACACTAAAATTGCCGGATTAAATAAATAGGCACGAATGAACGCGATGAGTTGTCTTTGTCCGGCGCTAAGCATGGCACCGCGCTCCATGACGTTAAAATCATATCCGCCAGGTAAGCGTTGAATAAATGAATCGGCTCCCACTTTTACAGCAGCTGCTATAATTTGCTCACGAGTAATTTCGGGATTATTGAGTGTTATATTGTTAGCAATGGAATCGGAGAAGAGGAAAACATCCTGTAAAACGACTGCAATTTGGTTCCGAATCGCATGCACGTCCATATCTCGGATATCTATATCATCAATACGAATGCTCCCTTTTTGGTACTCGTAAAACCGATTGATTAAGTTGATAATAGTTGTTTTACCAGAACCTGTTGCTCCAACTATTGCAATGGTGCTTCCCTGCGGGGCTTCGAAACTTAAATCACGCAAAATCCAATCTTCTCCTTTATAGGCCATCCACACGTGTTCAAACTGAATCTTACCCTGTAAATGATCGGGTTTAATTTCACCAGTATCAGCCACATATTCTTTAGTATCTAAAACCGCAAAAACACGTTCCGAACTCACCATTCCCATTTGTAAGGTGTTGAATCGATCGGCCAACGTTCGGATTGGGCGAAACAACATATTCACATACATGGTAAAGGCGACAAGCGTTCCGGGCGATGAAGTTCCATTTATCACACCTCGTGCTCCTAACCAAATCAACAAACCAATCGATACCGCATTGAGTATTTCGACAATGGGTAAAAAAACCGAATAATGCCAAACCGAACGAATGTTGGCTTGTGTATGTTGAAGGTTGATTTCTTTAAAACGCTTCAATTCCTCTTCTTCGCGATTAAAGATTTGCACGATGTTCATGCCTGTAATGTGCTCTTGAACAAAGGTGTTAAGTCGGGCTACTTGAGTTCTTACATCCTGAAAGGAAGCTTTAATTCCGTTCTTGAAAACATTCGTTGCCACCAACAAAATAGGAATGGTCGAAATAGAGATTAAAGTCAATCGCCAAGCGGTCACAAACATCACCACTAAAACTACCGTCAACTGCAACAAATCACCAAATACAATCACTACACCTTCCGTAAAAATGCTAGCTATTGTCTCGATATCGCTCACCACACGTGTAACCAACATTCCTATCGGGTTTTGATCGAAATATTGAATTCTTAATCGGGTTATGTGGTTGAATACATCTGTCCTTAAATCCCGTATAACGCTTTGTCCAAGCAGGTTGGTGATGTAATTACTGAAAAACTGTCCAATGGCTTCAAACATCAATATGCCAATCATGAGCATGGTCATATTGAACAACATGGATGAATTGGGATTCAGAATGAAATGGTCAATCGTATACTGAATCAGAATGGGACGAATAGGGGAGACAAATGCCAGAATTATGGTTAATCCCACCGAAGTCCAAAGCCAACTTCGATATGGCTTTACATATGCAACAACCCGCTTAAGCAGTGTAAAATCAAAGGCTTTCCCCGTAACACTCATCTGGCCGCAAAGATAGTTCTTTTACTTGCCCTCGGTTTTATTTTGTCTCGAATGACTCAGGATAGGTTCTGGGTAAATTACTTCTGTTAGAAATAGCCCATATGCTGGAACACTCATGCCTGCATCAGAACGATTGCCCTTGGCCAAAATTTCGGGAATGGAATCCACACTTCGTTTTCCCTGTCCAATTTCTAACAATGTACCGACAATGGCGCGTACCATATTTCGTAAGAAACGATTTGCACGAATGGTGAATATGAGTTGTCCGTTTTGTTCGGTCCAGGCTGCATGTCGTACCGTGCAAATGTTGGTAAACACTTGAGTATGGGCTTTGGAGAAAGCTACAAAATCCTTCTTCCCCAATAGCATCGTTGCAGCTGTATTCATGGCTGCTATATCGAGTTCGCCGAAGAAATAATGCCCTAATCCGTCCCAAAATGGATTTCGTTCTCGTAAAATCCGGTATTCATAAGCACGTTCAGTAGCATCGAAACGCGCATGAGCATTGTCGCTCACCTCAAACAATTCTCGAAACTGGATACCTGAAATTTTCATGGTATCGAGTCGGTTTAAGACACGTTTGGTATCGGTGATGGGAGTTTCGATGTCGAAATGAAGGTAAAAATCATCTGCATGAACGCCGGTGTCGGTTCGTCCGCAGCCAACAGTATCGACATCCTGACGAAGAATGCGGGAAAGAGCCAGATTCACTTCAGCCTGCACCGAATGAGCATTTTGCTGAATTTGCCAGCCATGATAGGCGGTTCCTTTGTACCGAATTCTTAAAAAATAGCGCATTGGGGCAAAGATACTTGCCTGTTCGCTCATTCACATTTTTTTGTTGGTGAATTCTCCACAAGCAAAGTTAAAGTGGAGTAGAATCGGACGAACATTGGTGAAATTTCTTCTTGGAAATGCATCAAACGTTAAAGAAGCATAACAGCATACACAATCGTATACACGTTCGTTTCAGTGAGGAAGAATTCAAATGCGATATATTAACATTTTTTAAAACTATTCATCTTGACGCTGGGGCATCAATCTGCTTTCTTTGCGCCTTCAATTTTTAACACATTATGGCAGACATCCGTGAGATTAACGAACGTATAGAACGCGAATCCGCATTTATCGATTTACTCAAGCTCGAACTCGACAAAGTCATTATTGGTCAGCATTACATGATTGATCGCTTACTGATTGGTCTGTTAGCTAACGGGCATATTTTGCTCGAAGGTGTTCCTGGACTAGCAAAAACGCTTGCTATTAAAAGTCTGGCACAAACGGTAGATGCGCATTTTAGTCGTATTCAGTTTACGCCCGATTTGCTTCCAGCTGATTTGGTTGGAACCATGATTTACAATCAAAAACAAGAATCGTTTAGCGTACGTAAAGGTCCCATTTTCGCTAATTTTATTTTGGCTGATGAGATTAACCGTGCCCCAGCAAAAGTTCAAAGTGCCTTGCTCGAAGCGATGCAGGAACGTCAGGTAACCATTGGCGACACCACGCACAAACTACCTGAACCGTTTTTGGTTCTTGCCACACAAAACCCAGTAGAGCAGGAGGGAACTTACCCTTTACCAGAAGCGCAAGTTGACCGTTTCATGTTAAAAGTGGTGATAGGATACCCTACCAAAGAAGAAGAAACCCGCATCATCCGTAGCAACCTGGCAGCTGAATATCCAACACCTAACAAAGTTGTTCAGCCTGAGCAGATAATACGTGCTCGTCAAGTTGTGCGTGAAGTGTACATGGATGAAAAAA
>JBIKOC010000249.1:0-3841 GCA_044358335.1 Flavobacteriales bacterium
TTCAAGAATCCTGACTAACACAAATAGTCGGGATTTTTTTTGGGCGGTCGAGCGGGCTATTGCTGCAAATCCTTCCGCAATAATACTTATTAAATAATCAATCATCCTCTAGCGTCAGGTTTTCCGCTGCTTCCCCCAATCGGGCTATCCCTAACGCTTTTTGCTAAATGGAACTTTACAAGCCAAAAGAAAATTCACGAAAGATTACAGCAGCTTGATTTTTAGAGGAATTGAAAAAAATTGCGATTCACTGTAACTTAGTCGGCAGTTTGTGCCTCTCAAGAGGTATAAAAGCAATACCGTGACTGTAGCCGAATTCAATCAAAGTGTAGATCAGTTCTCTGATAACATCTACCGCTTCATCCTGAAAAATATGCGGGACGAAGACGAAGCACGTGATGTGGTGCAGGATACATTTGAAAAAGTTTGGCTTAAGGCATCTGAAGTTTCATTCGAAAAAGCCAAGTCGTATTTATTTACCACGGCTTATCGAATTATGTTGGAGCGGATTCGTAAAAAGAAACGTCAAGAACCCATTGATAATTCCCTGCGAGTTGTTGCAGGAAGTTCGAAAGATCCTGAATTTGATTTGAAGCGTGTATTGAATGAAGCCATCGCAAAGCTGCCCGAAGATCAGCGTTCTGTAATTATGTTGCGCGATTATGAAGGGTATTCTTACGAAGAAATTGGCCGCATAACCGGACTCAACGAGAGTCAGGTTAAAGTGTACATTTTTAGAGCGCGTGTATTTTTGAAAAATTACTTGGTAAGTGCGGAGGTGGTTTTATGAAAAGGATTGATTTTACCAATTACGAAGCATGGCTTCTCGATTATGCCGAGGGCAATCTCAGCGCAGAAAATACTGCTGAGCTTTTGTTGTTTTTGGAACAACATCCCGAACTAAAAATCGATGTGGAAGGCTTAATGGAGTTTACTTTACCTGCTGAAGAGCCTTTGAAAGTGGATTTCAAAAGTAGTTTGCTCAAAGATGAGGCAGATGTGAAAGAGCATTTTGAGCATTTATGTTTAGCTTTTTATGATAAGTCAATTAGTTCGGAAGAAAAGAACGAGTTAGATTTTATACTTCAACAAAAGCCACATTGGGAAATGGAATTCAAAGCATTTGGATTTACTTATTTCCAATCAGAACCCGAAATTGAGTATACAGCTAAAGCTTCCTTGAAGAAACAGTTTCAATTGGAAGGCAGTTTTGATGACCAAGCTGTTAAAGCGATTGAAGGTTTGTTGAGTGAAGATGATCGTCGTGCATTTGAACAGAGTATGGAAGGCGATGCGTCTAAACTATATGCCTGGAAAGTATTTCAACTTTCTGTGCTTGTTAAAGAGAACTTGGTTTTTCCTGTTAAAGATCAATTGTATCAGCAAGTTGGTGGCGGTAGAGTTTTACCTATTTGGACTCGCTGGGTTGCAGCTGCAGCATCCATTGCTTTATTAATTGGGGCACTTACACTACTCAATCGGGAGGAAGTTCCAACTGGTATTGCAGGAATTCGCCCTGATACAGGTATTGTTGTTCGTCCAGTTAAAGATGTTAATCAACAAGAAAGCGAGGAGCAGATATTGGTTAACCCAAAAGTTCAACCGAGAGAAAGTACTCCTAAACGCATACTGCAAGAAAAGATAGTACCTGAAATTCGATTGAATGAAAGCGTTGCAGATTTAACTCCTTTGAAGGCTTTGATTCTAGAAGATTTTGAACTTCCCGCTGATTATTTAGCTATTAGTCCTGAGCAAAATATACGCATTCAACCTTTGATGCCGACAGCTCAGAATGAACAGGAATTTTTAAGTCCGGGTGAATACTTGATGCAAAAAGCAAAAGGATTGTTGAGGAAAAATCGAATAGATGTAGAAAAACCTATTCAAGAAATAAAGGACGATGGATTAGCCGAAACCAGTTACAAGAGCATTGAACGCATTACCCGTGGCAACGTGAACATTAACCGGGAGAAAACCCAGACGGGAAGTCGGGTAACCGGGTTTAGTATTGGTTCGCTGGAATTTAGTAGATCAACTAACCGATAAGATAAAATTAGCAGAGGAGCGCTTCGTTACACATAAACGAGGCGCTTTTTTTATGGAGTGAAATGGCTTAGCGGTAGAGCGAAGAATTGAGCGATGACGCGACCCCTTGCAGGAAGAAATAAACAAGTGAAATGCTTAGGAGGGGGAAGCCCCAAATAAAGATTTTGTCAGTCTTAATGGATTTTATTGAGTTTTGTAAAGCCCAGAAAAATAGGAGTTTGCAAATTATTTTAAGAAAAAGTTAAGGGGATTGTAACAAAGAATAGCTTGAAATCTTCTTATGACCGAAACCCACCAAGAACATTCAATTATGAAAACGATATCACTCTTTTTTACTGCGGCATTTGCACTTGCTGCTACTTGCGTGAACGCTCAGGGAAGTTTAGAACGCAAGCCATTAGAAACATTTAACACACTGGTTGTAAAAGGTGCTGTTGATGTATATGTAAATCAAACCAATGAACCGGGAATTAGTGCTTCGGCGAGTGATTTAAATACACTTCAATACTCGGTTAAAAACGGAATATTAGAAATTAATGGCGGATCGGAAGGTCAAATATACGTGCACACACAAGGACTTTCGCGAATTGAAGTGTATGGTAATTCGGATGTATACAGTTCGGATACATTAAAAGGTAGCAGTTTAGCGATTGTTAATTCTGGTGCAGGCGATGCTACATTATTGTTGAACTACACCGATGTAGATGTAAATGTTACTGGTTCGGCAGATGTGAAATTGAGCGGTACAGCTAGTAACTTGAAAGCAGATGTATCGGGAGCTGGAGATTTGAGAGCATATAAAATGCCTGTACTATCTGCTTCGGTAAAACTTTCTGGATCAGGAGATGCTCAAATTAATGCGAGTAAGTCGATACAAGGAAATGTTGGTGGAGCGGGAACGCTTTATCACCAAGGAGCGCCTGAGAAAATGGAAGTGGAAATAACAGGAGCTGGAGAAATTAAAAAATCGAATGCTTTAGTGAATGGAGATACAACACGCATTAAGTTCGGCAATAAGAAGATTATTATTCTAGAAGAAGATGGTAAATCGAAAGTGGAGATTGGTGATGATGTGATTATTGATGGAGAAATTCAGAATAAAGAAGACGTCAGAAAACCTAAAAAGGATTATCCTCAAAGTATCTGGTCTGGATTTGAAATGGCAATTAATGGCTATATGAATCCTAATAACAGCTTTAACATGGACAGTGTGAATTCGGCATATTCATTAAACTATAATAAATCAATTGCTGTGAACTTTAACTTCTGGGAAGTGCATGGTAAAATTTTGAAAAACAACATCTATGTTACTACAGGTTTAGGAGCAGAGATTAATAACTATCGATTTGATAAGAATGTTAGGATGTTATCGGATACAACCCCTACTGTTGCAGTTGTAGAATCGGGTAAGGATTACGATAAAAGTAAATTGGTAACTGGTTATTTGAATGCTCCCTTATACTTAACGTTTGCTACAAACAAATTCAGTAATGGAAAGCGTTTGAGTTTCTCTCCTGGAGTAACAGCTGGTTGGAAATTCACATCATACAACAAACGTGTGGTGAATGAAAATGGAGATCGCGAAAAAAGTCATAACCACGATGATTTCAACTTGAATCCATTCCGAGTGAATGCTTCTGTTCGAGTGGGTTACGGTTCTTTTATTCTCTTCGCGAACTACGCTTTAACACCCTTATTCCAAAAGAACGAAGGTCCAGAACTTACTGCCTTTTCTGCGGGCATTCGAGTGGTTGGTTTTGGTAAATAATTTCACCTGATCCTTAGAAAGGTGTTT
>JBIKOC010000250.1:0-3833 GCA_044358335.1 Flavobacteriales bacterium
AAAGAAAGTAACACTAATGTGCAAGCAATCTCTGCAATAACACCAGCCTGCTCAGCTTGTTTAATAAATGTTGGATTTTCTGTTCCAGGATTGAAAATAATTCTCCGAGGTTTCAAATCGAGTAGGGGTTGAATAAGTTCAGCTTGGCGATCCGGACCAACATATAATGTAATAGTATCGATGGCGGTTTGAGTTGGCAATTCGGTGAGAATTTCTACATCACCTACAGTACCCTTTTTCAATCCAAAAGCTAAAACAGAATAATCATAAGCCCTCAGTTTGATTATTGCCTTATAGGCATATCGATCGGGATTGGTGCTAGCGCCAACTACTAATGTTTTCATATGAGTATTTTCCATCTTCATGATAAAACAGCACAAATTACGGTCAGTTTTTTCGATTATCACAAACCAAGAAGGTATATGTAATAGTCTTCATTGAGAATTATTTTTAAGTTAATATGATTGATTCAACTGCTCAAAACTGGTTAGAATGAAGCAAAGCCTTTATCCATAATGGTTCTAAACTGTTGAAGGATAATTTCAAATTTTGTTGCTGTTGTTGCATTTCTTCTATTTTTGTCTGAAATGCTACGCCTGTGATTCTTGCTGTACCTAAAGAGAAAAAAGCCCGTGAAAATCGGGTTGCATTAACACCCGAAGTGGTGAAAGAACTTGTTGGAAAAGGCTTTTCAGTTCTTGTGGAACGAGGAGCAGGTGAACGGTCTTACTTGGCCGACTCATTATACGAAGCTGCTGGAGCCCGAATGGGGGATAGCCAAGCTGTATTTTCCGAAGCCGATGTTTTAATGGCTGTAAACGCTCCAACTTCCGAAGACATAGCCTGCATGAAAAAGGGTGCTGTTCTCATTAGTTTTATGTTTGCTGCTATTGCTCCTGAAACTGTTTCAGCCCTCGAAAGTGCTGGACTTAGTGCATTCTCCATGGATGCTGTTCCGCGTATTTCTCGTGCTCAGAAAATGGATGCACTTAGCTCGCAAAGTAACCTTGCCGGATATAAAACGGTGCTTATGGCTGCTAACGCCCTTGGTAAAATCTTCCCTATGCTAATGACTGCTGCGGGAACTGTTAAACCGGCAAGAGTGGTTATTATGGGTGCTGGAGTTGCTGGTTTGCAGGCAATTGCTACTGCTAAACGTCTAGGTGCTATTGTAGAAGTGAGCGACATTCGTCCCGAAACCAAAGAACAAGTCCAAAGTTTGGGTGGATATTTCATCGAACTGAAAGGCGATGATTCCATGAAAACTGAAGGTGGTTATGTGAAAGAAGTGTCGGAAGACTTTCTTCGCAAACAACAAGAGTTGGTTGGTAAGCACGTGGCCGAAGCCGATATCGTAATTACAACTGCACTTATTCCAGGTAAAAAAGCACCACGCTTGATTACCGAGGCCATGGTGAAATCAATGAAAGCTGGATCTGTCATTGTAGATATGGCTGTTGAACAAGGAGGGAACTGTGAAATCTCTGAACTCAATCAAACTGTTGTTAAACACGGTGTTACTCTTATTGGTGAATCGAATCTTCCTTCTTTATTGCCCTTGAATGCAAGCCAGTTGTATGCTAAAAACATCAGTACTTTCTTGTATCACTTGGCGGATAAAGATGCATTCCGTTGGGAAATGGATGAGGAAATCACCAAAGGTTCGCTGATCGTTCATCAAGGGAAAGCTGTTCACCCTTCGGTTGCTAAATAATCGCTATTCGCATTCTTTTTAAAATTCTTTCTATGGAAAATATTCTTGCCTTTATTCAGGAAAATATTGACATGATTTACTTCATCATCCTTTCGATTTTCGTTGGGGTAGAAGTAATTGGTCATGTACCAACTGTTTTACATACTCCACTCATGTCGGGAGCTAACGCGATTCACGGAGTAGTGATTGTAGGTGCGATATACGTAATGCTCAATTTGGCTTCCGATGATTATGTTTCACTTGGATTAGGGTTTCTAGCCGTTTTACTAGGAACATTAAATGTGGTTGGAGGATTTGTGGTTACCGACCGAATGTTGGAAATGTTTAAGAAAAAGAAATAAGAGGGACGAACCATGAACTTATCACTACTCGAAATCTGCTATCTGATTGCATCCGTGACATTTGTCATTGGATTGAAGATGATGGGAAATCCCAAAACTGCCCGAAAAGGAAATCTGATCGGCGCAGCAGGTATGACCACAGCTATTTTTGGAACCATCCTATTACATGAAGGAGATGTTCCGGGAATTATTTATGGATTAATTGCTTTGGCAATTATCATTGGAACTATTGCGGGTTGGGTAACTGCCCGAAAAGTAGCCATGACCAAAATGCCCGAATTGGTTTCATTATTTAATGGAATGGGTGGTGCTTGTGCTGCATTAATCTCACTTATTGAATATCCACATTTATCGCACGATACAGCTGCCCTAATCCCGGTTTTAGCTGGTTTAATCATTGGTTCAGTTTCATTTTCAGGAAGTATGATTGCTTTCTTGAAACTCAATGGTACCATGAATAAAGCTATTCGTATTCCTTCCTATAACATCATCAACACTATCTTGATGATTATCACATTAGGTTTGGGTGCGATGATGGTTATCAATGGCGATTTGAATACAACTGCATTTATGTATCTGCTTTTGGCGCTATCGTTACTATACGGTGTGTTATTCGTAGTGCCAATTGGTGGTGCCGATATGCCGGTGGTTATTTCTTTGTTAAACTCTTTCACCGGTTTAGCTGCTGCATTTGGTGGATTCCTTTACGGAAATAAAGCCATGCTTACTGGTGGTATTCTTGTTGGATCTGCCGGAACTTTGCTTACCGTTATCATGTGTAAAGCCATGAATCGTCCATTGAGCAACGTTATTTTTGGCGCTTTTGGAGGAGGGACAGCTTCAGCTGGTGCTTCTGCCGAAGGTGGAACTGTTAAAGATATTCAAGTTGCTGATTTGGCTGTTTTGATGAATTACTCGAAAAAAGTAATCATCGTTCCTGGTTATGGTTTAGCTGTAGCCCAAGCTCAACATGTTATTCACGAGATTGAACTCATTTTGGAATCGCGTGGTGTAGAAGTAAAATATGCCATTCACCCAGTTGCTGGTCGTATGCCAGGTCACATGAACGTTCTTCTTGCTGAGTCGAGCGTTGATTACGGTAAACTATCCGAAATGGAAGAAGTAAACCCTGAATTTGCTTCTACTGATGTTGTTTTAGTTGTTGGTGCAAACGATGTGGTTAATCCTGCAGCTAAGACCGATCCATCAAGCCCAATTTTTGGAATGCCAATTTTGGAAGTCGAAAATGCTACTCACATTATTGTAAATAAACGATCCATGAGTGCAGGCTATGCTGGTATCGATAACCAATTGTTCTATAATCCTAAAACAAGTATGCTCTTTGGCGATGCTAAAAGCGTATTAACCGCTCTAGCCAACGAGTTGAAATCATTATAGGAACATAATTCCACTTTTTTCAGCCATCACAAATTGGGTGTTTTATACTCCTTTTGGGTGATGGCTGAATTGTTTTATACCACTTATATTGCTTTTGCAAATAGTAGGGTATGTTTCAATTTGATGACAATGAAGCATCGGAGAATTTTTCCGATAGTGATTCAGCATTTGGGCTGAAGACCTTAAAGAAAATAGTTAGAATCCTAAAGCGACTAAATATCAATAATGATGTTAGTGCTTTTATGAGTAAATCAGTACTAGATTTTGAACTATTCAATGAATTGAAAATTGGTGTGTATATTATAGATTATAACAAATCTAACTATCTCTATGTAAATGAAGCGTTAGCAGGTATTGTAGGTATTGATCAAAGCACTTTA
>JBIKOC010000251.1:0-3819 GCA_044358335.1 Flavobacteriales bacterium
TTATGAGAAAGGCTCTGGAAGCCGCAGAAAATAAATACTTTTAAGCCCGTTAATTAACACATCAGGCAATCGCATTATGACGGATCTACTTGGGAAATCAGCCGTTCTCGAGGGCAAAATCAAAAAATTGATACATTTGCACGTCGCGTTCAAAGCGGAGAATTCTGCCTTGAAGTCTGACAATCAAAGATTAACAGAAACCATCAACAAGCAACAGGAGCATATCCAACAACTTGAAGAAGGGAATAAAGCGTTAAAACTCGCTCAAGCATTGATTCAAGGTTCCGAAAATGAGGATCCTGCGGTGCTAAAGGGCAAAATCAATGAGATGATTCGGGACATTGACAAATGTCTCGCATTACTGAATAAATGACCCAGAACAGATGCAAGATGTATCGATAGAAATACAGTTAGCTAACCGAAAATACCCTTTAAGGGTGAAGTCGGCTGAGGCTAATTCTGTTCAAAAGGCTGCCACACTTATCAACCAGAAGCTCAGCGAATTGGAAACTAAGTATGGGGTTAAAGACATTCAGGATTTGTTTGCAATGAGTGCTTTGCAGATAACTACTCAATTGATTGAGTTAGAGTCGAACAATACTGGAAATCAGGATCAAGTACTTTTCCATTTAGAGGAAATGGATCAGTTGATTACCAGCATTTTGGACGAGAAATAACGTATTTCTTTTTCAGTTTAGGGTTCGTTCAGGTTGTTTGTCATAACGTACAAACTACATGGAAATACTCATTTATGTGATTGTGGCACTAGCAGGACTCGGAGGAGGGTATGTCTTTGCCACAACGGTTGTAAGGAAAAACATTGAGCAGAAAAGTGCTCAGTTGGTAAAAGAAGCAGAATCGGAGGCAGAAGTCATTAAAAAAGACAAAATGCTTCAAGCAAAGGAAAAGTTCCTTCAGCTAAAAACAGAACACGAAAAGTCCATTCAAGTTCGAAATCATGAAGTTCTTCAATCCGAAAACAGAGCTAAGCAGAAAGAAAGCATGCTTAGTCAGAAATTGGAAGAGACGAAACGCAAACAAGGTGAATTAGATGTTTTACGTGATAATCTAACTCAACAGTTAGATGTCATTACCAAGAAACAATCGGAACTCGATAAGCAGCACCGTCGTCAGGTTGAACAACTTGAAATCATTGCAGGATTATCGGCAGATGATGCGAAGAATCAAATGATGGAAGCTTTGAAAGAGGAAGCAAAAACGGAAGCTGCTTCACACATCAAGGACATTATGGATGAATCTCGTTTAACTGCTAATAAAGAAGCTAAACGTATTGTGGTTCAAACCATACAACGTGTTGCAACAGAGCACGCTGTTGAGAATTCAGTATCGGTTTTCAATATTGAGAATGATGAAGTAAAAGGACGAATCATTGGTCGTGAAGGACGAAACATTCGTGCAATTGAAGCTGCAACAGGTGTGGAAATTATTGTTGATGATACGCCAGAAGCTATCATTTTAAGTTGCTTTGATCCTATTCGTCGTGAAGTAGCACGTTTGGCCTTACACCAACTGGTAACTGATGGACGTATTCACCCTGCTCGTATCGAAGAAGTGGTGGCTAAAACGAAACGTCAAATTGAAGAGGAGATTATAGAAACAGGAAAAAGAACCTGTATTGATTTAGGTATTCATGGCTTACATCCTGAGTTGACACGTATGGTTGGGCGAATGAAATATCGTTCATCATATGGACAGAACTTGCTTCAACACTCACGTGAGGTAGCTAACCTCTGTGCGATTATGGCAGCTGAGTTAGGACTCAATGTAAAACTTGCAAAACGTGCTGGATTGCTCCATGATATTGGAAAAGTTCCTGACGATGAGCCAGAATTACCGCATGCTATCTTAGGGATGAAGTTGGCCGAGAAATACAAAGAGAAACCCGAAGTATGTAACGCCATTGGAGCTCACCACGATGAGGTAGAAATGACAAGTTTGATTTCACCAATTATTCAAGTGTGTGATGCTATTTCAGGAGCTCGCCCGGGTGCAAGACGTGAGATTGTAGAATCGTACATCAAACGATTAAAAGACATGGAACAATTGGCATTATCTTATCCAGGTGTTTCTAATACATACGCTATACAAGCTGGACGTGAATTACGTGTAATTGTAGAAAGTGAACGTGTAACGGATAAAGATGCTGAAATGCTATCATTTAATATTTCGCAAAAAATCCAAAATGAAATGACTTATCCGGGTCAAGTAAAAGTTACTGTGATTCGTGAAACGCGAGCAGTTGCTTATGCGAAATAAGTAAATTGATTCCATTTCGTATGATTGGATTTTCATCAAACTGGTTAACTAAATGCATTCAGAATTACTATCTGGGTGCATTTAGTTTATGGTACATATTGTTCCCATTTGATGCATTCGTATTACCCGTATCAGTTGGGTTTATGACAATTTATCCGTTTTTGATTTTGACTGTTTTGTTGTTTTCAGCTTCCTTTTTTCTTCCCAAGCAAACTAACCTTCCAACAAATCTCAAATGGGCACTAGCCTTTTTCATACTTCTTGTAGTAGTTGGTGTAGTACACTTCAATTTTGTTCCAGGTAAAACGGAAGCAAAGTTTGAAATCAGGAGTCTAATTCTTCAGGCATTAACTGTATCAATGCTCTTTCAAACCTATCGTTTTGCTGGTTCTGAATTGTTTTTTAAACGTATTTATCAATTAAGTGTTTTGCTATTTGTAGGCCTTTGCTTGATTGGCTGGTTCGAATTCTATACAGGTATCCATATTCAAGGCTTTCACACAGAAAAACTAATTCAATTACCCGTTGGAAATATCACATTTGCACCAGTTTTTATCTATGACAACAACAACACATTTCTTTGTTACCTATTTTCAACTGCACTAATTGTACTTTTAAGCAGAGTTGGAAAAAGGCACTCTTTTCCTCAAGTTACGTCGATTATTTTCCAACTTCTCTTTTTCTCTATTATCGCTGATTCAAGATTTGGAAAAATAATTTCGATTGTTTTTTTCATTTTTTATATCTCTAGTTTTATCAGTAACGACTTCATTAAATCGTACAGTAAACACCTAAAATTCTCGGCCTTTTTTCTTGCATGTGTTATTGGAGTGTTTGCTTTTAACTCCATTTTCCTTGGCCCATTGTGGGAAAATGGTAAAGATTATAAATTGAACTCCATTCAGCTTCTTTCTGAGAAAAATGGGACACCTGCATTTTCAAGTCCCGACAGTTTAATTAAAGTTATTGGAAAAGAAAACGTATTAAAAGCTTATGATGAATATGAGATGCATGGTAAACTTAGCTCCATATATATCAGAAAAAACCTCTTATTAAATGGCTTATTATTAACCAAAGAACATCCCATTTTCGGAGTCGGTCCTGGACAATATTCTTGGTACATAGTTAATAACAAAGTGCCTTATGTAACAGGAACGATAACTAGTCCGCATGATGGTTTAACTGAACTTGTTAGCCAATATGGAATTCCCTTAACGCTACTCTTTTTCTTTGTGCTTCTATTAACTTTTTCACGTTTTTTCAAAGGAAGAAAGTTCAACTTATATAAAACAGCAGAGTGGGTTTTATGCTTAGGTGTTTTTGGAATTGTAGCTGCTATGCCTTCAGCTTGGTTAGTATTAAATTGTGGGTGGATATTAATAGCATTAATTTTACTTTCACCTGAAAATGTAACTAAAACAAGTGAGCAGTAAATCGCCCCGATCGTTCACACAGAATTTCTTAATTCTCTTTACAGGGAATTCTATCGGTCAGACAATTCCTTTTCTCCTAGCTCCCTTTATTAGCAGAATATACAAACCA
>JBIKOC010000252.1:0-3813 GCA_044358335.1 Flavobacteriales bacterium
TGTACAAACGATTGTTCAAGATTTTGTGGAGCCAATGACGGGATTTGAACCCGTGACCCCTTCCTTACCAAGGAAGTACTCTACCCCTGAGCTACATCGGCTTAAAGGAGAAAAGGCCTTCCCGTTCATTCAGGAGACGCCTGATTAAACGGGAAGGTGATTGGAGCGGAAGACCGGGCTCGAACCGGCCACCCTCAGCTTGGAAGGCTGACGCTCTACCAAATGAGCTACTTCCGCTTGTCCATAATTTAACTGTTTAAGAATTTAAACCTTAAACTTTCAAATATGCACCTGTTCTCTTTTCCTTGGTGGGGAGAGAAGGATTCGAACCTTCGAACTCGGAGAGGACAGATTTACAGTCTGTTGTCGTTGGCCGCTTGACTATCTCCCCAACCTCTTTGAAGAAATAAAAATAATTACTACAAAGAACAGAGCCGAAGAAGGGACTCGAACCCCCGACCAGCTGATTACAAATCAGCTGCTCTACCAGCTGAGCTACTTCGGCTTTTACCTTTTTTGATTTATGAATTTTGCTTGCGCATCTATCACCCTTCAAAAAAGGTGTGCAAATGTAGGTAAGAATTCATTCCCACCAAACATTTTTAAAAAATTCTGTTACTATTTTTACACAGAACAAATCAAAATCTTTAGAATCAGAATTTTAGACCTGACGAATTTTTTCTTTATGCTTAATCATTTGGTTTCTCAATGCATCGATTGACTCATCCACCGCCTCTTCAAATATTGCACATTGACGTTTTGCAAACAAATCATTTCCAGGTACATGCAAACGAATCTCAACAATTTTATTCTCATTGTTGCTAGCATTGTCCAATCGAAGAGTTACTTCACATTCTATTATCTTATCATAGTGGGTAGCTAGTTTTTGAAGTTTTTGCTCAATGAAATCAAGTAATTTCTTGTCTGCATTAAAATGCACGGATTGAATGTTCACTTTCATAGTTGAATTTATTTAGAGTTGAAATCCGGATTCCTTAATTCAAAAGCCGGACAACAAGAATCGCTAAATTATATATTTGTGCGCTTAGTGGCAATGTGAATTTTACCCATTACACTTGTTAATATCCTGTTTATTCTCCCATGAACTATTCATATAATTCTCTACATTCTTTTACTCATAACGTTTTCCGTCAAATGGGCTGCCCCGAAAACGATGCTCAAACGGCTGCGAAAGTTTTAGTTTCTGCCGATTTACGTGGCATTGATTCGCATGGTGTTGCACGTTTAAGTGGATATCATCGACTGTGGGAGAAAAAACGGATCAATACGCAACCAAATATTAAAATTGTTCATGAAACCCCATCTACAGCTACTGTTCAAGCTGATAGTGCACTCGGTTTAGTTTCTGCTCCATTTGCAATGCAATTAGCTATTGATAAGGCTAAAATCGCTGGGTCGGGCTGGGTCGCTGTGAAAGGTTCCAATCATTTTGGAATTGCTGGAGAACATGCTATGATGGCTCTAAATGAAAATATGATCGGTATCGCTATGACAAATGCGAGCCCACTTGTAGCTCCAACTTGGTCGACCGATCGTTTATTAGGTACAAATCCAATGGCTTTTGCTATTCCGGCTGGGAATGAACCCGCTTTTGTTGCAGATTTTGCTACTACAACTGCTGCCAATGGTAAACTAGAAATATTACAACGTACAGGAAAACAAGCTCCAGATGGTTGGATACAAACGAAAGATGGAAGCTTATCAAATGACCCATTTTCACTTTCCTCAGGTGGAGCTCTTTTACCATTAGGTAGTGACAGAGAACATGGTAGTCATAAAGGCTACTGTTTGGGGGCTGTTGTGGATATTTTTTCAGCTGTGCTATCTGGTGCAAATTATGGTCCTTGGGTGCCCCCTTTTGTTGCTTTCCTTGATCCTCCTAATGATCCTGTAGGAGATGGAATCGGACATTTCTTTGGTGCAATGCGCATTGATGCATTTCGTCCCGCAGATGAATTTTTATATCACATGGATAACTGGATCAAAACGTTTCGTTCTGCTTCAACCGTTTCTGGACAAGAGCAAGTTGTCATTCCAGGAGATCCCGAAAGAGAAATGGCAATCATTCGTGAAAAAGAAGGAATCCCATTAAATGAAAAGGTGATTATTGATTTAAAAGAACTTGGTGATAAGCTTCAAATTTCATTTCCCAATCCAAACTAACTAAACTGGCAGACATCTTTTAGATTAAATTATTGCTCCTCTCCTACCGAGTTCGACAACTTCGGCTGAGTGAATCCGTGTATCATCAATTGAAAAACGAATCATCGTTCTAATTATATGAAATCCATGCTGTCCAGCAGCTCCCGGATTCATATGCAATAATCCAAATTTAGTATCTGGAAGAATTTTAAGAATGTGTGAATGCCCACAAATAAAAAGTTTAGGAGGGTTGTCCCGTATTAATCGAGAAGCATGTTGAGAATATCTGCCTGGATATCCTCCAATATGGGTAATTAAAACATCAACACCTTCGCAAGTAAATCGATTATCTTCCGGAAATTCCTTTCGAAGCTCATTACCATCAATGTTCCCATAAACAGCACGTAATGGTTTTATACTAGCTAGTTTATCTGTAACTTCTTTGGAACCAATATCTCCAGCATGCCAAATTTCATCACAGGATTGAAGATGCCTAAGGATACCTTCATCCAAATAGCCATGTGTATCGGATAGTAAACCGATTCTCATGAACGATGAAAATCTTCAATTAATAAACTTCGTTTGCAGAAAAAATACTCAGGATCTTGATGATTAGAACTGACTAAAATTGTCCGACTACCACCAAACTCCTCTAAAAGAGACTGATACCATTCTGAAGCACGTGAATCCAAATTGGACAAAGGCTCATCCAATAAAAGCAAGGGTGTATCACTTAAAATAGCCAATATCAATCTAACACGTTGCTTCATTCCACTAGAGAAATAACTAATTCTCCTATCAGCAGCGTGTATTAATCCAGATTTCTGAAGTATTGCTGATTCACTCAGATTATTGATAGGTTTCTTAACAGAGAAATGGAAATGGATCAATTCACTCAACGTAAACTCTTCAATTAACTCAAGATAGGGTGCTGCAATGCTCACATGTTGGTAAACATGCTCAGGTTCGATTTCCTGCTCATTCATTCGCCATTGAATTTTACCTGTTGAACTTAAAATTGAACCGGCAACAATCTGAAGCAAAGTTGATTTTCCTGAACCATTGGCACCTAAAAAAACACATCGATCTCCCGATGCTATATGCCAACTTAAACTGTTAAATATCCAGTTGAAGTTATACCTTTTACCAACCTCATTAAGAGTAATTTCCATCTGATTGATGGTTTCTATTCTTCAGATCCGTAACCCCGAATAATTCCTCTTCGTGCAGCTTGAACAAATAGCACAATTTCATCCCGTTCAGGACTTGCAGGCATGTCGGTTTCTATCTTCTGAATGGCTTTAGTTGTATTTAAACCACTTTGGAATAGAACCCGATATATGTCTTGAATTTCACTAATTCGTTCGTTCGAAAAGCCTCTTCTACGTAAACCAATGGAGTTAATCCCCACATACGACATAGGCTCGCGAGCAGCTTTAACAAATGGAGGAATGTCTTTTCGTACCAAGGAGCCACCCGAAACCATTACGTGAGCTCCAATGTGTACAAACTGATGTATAGCTGACATGCCACTTAATATCGCGTAATCATCAACCACAACATGGCCAGCCATATTAACAGCATTTCCTAAAATGCAATAATTACCAATGATACAATCATGAGCAACGTGAGCATATGCCATGATCTTGG
>JBIKOC010000013.1:0-11630 GCA_044358335.1 Flavobacteriales bacterium
ATATGCATCCAAGCTATAAGAAAACCAACCTCGGGAGCATTTTGAACCAATAATGATTCGCTTGAAATAACGGGAATCTTGGCAACTAGGAGATGGCTAGCTAGCATTGTCCCCTGATTGTTATTCCGTGTTAAAATAGCAATATCACGAGGGCGATATTTTTTATTGTCGATCAAATCCCGAATAATTTCCTCACATCGTTTGAGGTGATGCAAGTCCCGATCTTCTCGTTCTAAATCGGCAGGAACAAATTCTAACTGGATATAGCCATCGGTTTTATCAGATGATGCTAATTGTTCCTGATCATCGTAAACATTTTTGAAGTTTTCGGGAAGTTGATTTTCTTGGATAAACGAATATAATCGGTTGTTGAAATGGACTATTTCGGGTTTGCTTCGGTAGTTTGTGTCCAGCGTTTTCGGGCTGAACATCGCTTTTAGCAAAGTGTAGCGATCTTTCTGAACTTCTTTTAAGTTTTCGGGATAGGGTTCAGGCATGCGGGCAAATTGCTCTACTTCACCACCTCGAAATCGATAAATCGCTTGTTTCCCATCACCTACAATTAAGGATGGATAGTTCTCCGATAATCCATTTTGAATTAAGGGTAATAAATTCTGCCACTGAAGTATCGAAGTATCTTGAAATTCATCAATCAAATAATGATGGTATTTCTCGCCCAATCTCTCGAAAATAAAAGGCGCGGGCTCATTGAAAACGATATCTGCAACTCGTCGGTTGAATTCCGAAATGTGAACGATAAATTGCTCATCCCGAATTTGATCTAGAACACGACTAATCTCATTCAATAGTGCAATGGAATAAATCGAATCGCGTAAAATGTTGTTTAAGATGTAATCGGGACCTTGATCTATCCAACTTTCGAAAGCTTCCAATCCAATTTCGTGAAGTTTGTCTTGGATCGATTCGATTCTTTCGAGGGTTTGTTTATCAACTTTTTTAGCGGTCCAGACTTGCTCATTTAGAGCTTTTAAGACATAGCTATTCGGATTGATGTCATCACCTGCTTCCATGTGAGCAAGCTTTTTAAACCATACTCCAATGCCGCTTTTACCTTGGAAAAAGTCGGTTTCTTGGACCTGAGCTGATTCCATTAATTCGAGCGCTTTTTCTCCTAATGATTGAAAATAGGCTTCTGCAACTTGACAAGAATCTTGAAGTGATTTACGAATATTTAAAAAGTCAGAAACACTTAAGTGACTAAGTTTTCTGATTACTAAAGCAGTTTGTTCTTTGAGCAGATCAGTGCTTGACAGGAACAATTCTTCTTGAATGTTGTAGCTTTTTTCTTCGTCTGTTCTTATTTCGGTGAATCCAATCATGGCGCGGGTAATCGCTTCATCATCACCCACTTTTTCTAGTACTTGTTCGATGGCTTGTCGCAAGAGGACTTCTTGATCTAATTCAACCGAGAAATTCACGGGTAAATGCAAGTCATGAGCGAACGTTCGCACCACTCGATGCATAAAGCTATCTATTGTTCCAATAGCAAAATCGGAATATTGGTGAAGGATTGCAGATAATGTTTTTGCTGCGCGTTCTTGAATTTTTTTGGTAGGAAGTTTAAGTTCGTCCGAAAGAGAATTTAGGAGCGATTGATGACTGGAACTGATAGCTGAAGAATTCGATGAGATGGCATGAAGAACTTGAATCACTCGTTCTTTCATTTCGGCAGCGGCCTTATTAGTAAATGTGATGGCAAGGATGCGACGAAAGCGATAAGGATCTTCTTCCTGAAGTGCCATTTTTAGGTATTCCTTTACGAGTGTATAGGTTTTACCCGATCCAGCGGATGCTTTATAAATGAAAAAATGCATGGAGAGATGATCAGTGAATTATTTCTAACAATAACGTAAACTTTAAGGATAAAAAATAAGCCCGAGTTAGGTTTCGGGCTTTTTTATTTTTAGGGTTGAATTATTTTCAAGTAGCGTTTTAAGGCTTCTAATTCATAACGAACCACGAGTTCTAGAAAATGAGATTTTCCCTTCCCAGTTTGAGCATCTTCTAGACAGGTGTAGTAAGCCATCCGACTGTTACTATCTCCTTTAATATTTGCAATCACATATCCATGACGCATAAGGATTAAGTTCATAATTAAACGGGAGGTGCGACCATTTCCATCGATAAATGGATGAATGGTTACTAGACGTTCATGCATTTCTGCAGCTAACAAAACGGGATGCATTCGTTTACTTTCGGTGGAATACCAATGAAAATAATCTTCCATCTGTTTTGAAATTAAATAGGGTGCAGGAGGCATATGCTCACTTCCTTTGATCATGACCTGAACTTGGCGATATTTTCCAGCATTAGAGGGGTCGATTCCGCGTAAGATGAGGTTGTGAATACTGAGTAATTCACGCTCGTTCAGATGAATTTCTTTATCAATCAAATATCGGATATAAGCAATTGCCTCTTTATGATTAACTGCTTCCAAGTGCTCACGCATACTTTTTCCGGAAATGGTAAGGCCTTCATTAATGACCAAATCTGTTTCCTTCAATGTGAGCGTATTTCCTTCAATTCGATTGCTTTCAAATGTGTATTCTAGTTCTAATGCTTGAGCAATTCGGTAGCTATCAAATTGCCTGAAAGAATCTAATTGAGCTTTAAGGGTATCTATCTCATTGAGTAATTCAAGAAGACTTTCTGGAACTGAATTATAGGAAGATGCGATTCCTTCGTTAAGTTCTGATTCGAGTTCTTTAATCACTCTTAATGCAAGCTGATTGTCATCACCTAACTCATATAATACCCGTGTTTTGATCCACGACACAAGCAGCTCATCCGGATTTATATCTAAGAAATGAGCAAGTTGAATGAGTTGTTTCCGAGTAGGCTTTCGGTTGCCGC
Organism: Flavobacteriales bacterium; assembly: GCA_044358335.1. Lineage (GTDB taxonomy): Bacteria > Bacteroidota > Bacteroidia > M30B66 > M30B66 > CALQRR01. The sequence continues at coordinate 2,875 of JBIKOC010000013.1, forward strand.
TTTCGAATTTGCTTATAAGGGATTGATCTATCCCCATCATTTGAGCAAGCTCTCTAATTAAGATGCCTTTCTTCTCTCTTGCTTGTTTTAATTGAGAAAACATGATTCATGACTTTAGTGTCATGACAAATGTAGTCATATTTCAATCCAGTAAAAAGCCCAATCGATATAAATCGAACGTTTTTAAATCAGGAGATTTGCCAAGTAATTGAATTTTCCAATAAGGCAGATTCCGACTAAACCAACGTGAAAAAAGCGGACGAACTAGCGGGAAATTCAAGACTCGATAAGCTTTCATGAGTTTGCTCTTGACCGGAAAAGGGATGTTTTTCTCTTCGCAGCGGTCTTTTAATCGACTTAAATTATCGAGTGATTCTTCGATTTTTTTGAGGAAATCTTTCGCGTTTTCTAATCCAGCGTGTAAGACGGGATTTTTAATGTGCTTGATTTTATAACCAGCATGAATTAATTCTGCTGCAAAAAAAGTGTCTTCATACCCATAACCATGAAAGTAAGAATCAAAAGGGACGCACTCTAACAGACTTTTATGAAGGAAAAAATTATTGCTCAGGAAGGTTGTTACCGGATCTTTCATTCGAATTTCCGGATCTAATAATTCTCGCTGCGAACCCCAAAGCCAGTGAAGAAATAGTGTGTGATTTTCGGGTGGATTGGCTTGATAAATTCTTCCGCCACTTAACAAGGTATTTGCATCCTTTTCTTCCCAAAATGTGCGAGCCAAAGTTGGATTTACGCGAGCATCACCATCACAATCAAGAAACCAAAGCCATTCGTATTTTGCAGATTTCGCTAAAGAATTTCTAACTTTTGATCGTCCTATGTTTTTAGCTAATTCTGTCCAAACAACATTCGAAAGTTGTTCTACTTCTTTATTGGTAAGACAAGATTTGTCACCCGATCCATCGTCCAACAATCGAATTTCGAAAGGGATAGAAAGGGCTGTGCACTGACGATGTAACTCATTCACCAAATCGCGCACGTCGTACCGATAAACTGGAATGAGAACCGAAAGCATATTAGAGAAGGTTGGAATCGAGAATTTGTCCGCCGTCGCATTTTAACGTACGGGCACGATGTAATTCGAATAGCGTAAGGTCATGAGTCGCAACTAAAACGGAGCGGCCATTTGCAGCAATATCAAGTAATAATTGAAGAATCTCGGCGGTAGTTTCTGGATCGAGATTTCCGGTTGGTTCATCGGCTAGGATGAGTTCGGGATCATTTAATAATGCACGGGCAATTCCAACGCGTTGTTGTTCTCCACCCGATAATTGATGGGGGAATTTATGTTTCTTGGTTGGTAGTCCTACTTTTTTTAACACATCATCCACACGTTCGTCCATCTCAGCATTATTCTTCCAACCTGTTGCTTGAAGCACAAATCGTAGGTTTTCTTCTACACTTCGGTCAGATAGTAATTGGAAATCCTGAAATATCGTTCCGAGTTTGCGTCTTAAAAATGGAATGTCTTTGGTTTTGATTGTTTTTAAATCATATCCAACCACTTCTCCCTCACCTTCTTTCAAACCTAGGTCGGCATAAAGTGTTTTCAGTAAACTACTTTTTCCACTACCGGTTTTACCTATCAGATAGACGAATTCGCCTTTTTCGATTTCCAGATTTACTTCGTGAAGTACCAGATTTTCGTGCTGATAAATATTTACGTTTTTAAGTGAAATGGTGGTATCCAATCCCATATTCAATCAATTTTAATCACTTTGCCAAAAGGCATTTCTTGTATCATTTTCAACAACTCTTCCATACGATGACCGAGTCCCATTTTTTCCAATGATTTTTCGGGACGATCTACTCGAAAGTATGCTTTAAGTGTAAAATCATCATCTCGAATTTGAATGTAATCCGGAATCTTCGCTTTACCTTTTATTTTGAGTATATGCATGTCGTTAACTGCTGGGACGAATATAGGGAATTGAAATGAGGGCTTAGTTCCTATCCATAAAATTTAGGAACAAGTATACACTAATAACATGTTTCTAATCATATTGTTCTTAGCTGTAACCGTTAAAAATGCTGTAAATTCTTAGCTTGCACCCATGAATTCTTTCAAAAATTTCTGAAAAAAATACTTCCCCTATTTTCAGGTTGATATGCTATATTATGCATTGGTAATCTTACTGGTGCCAATCATTTTGCTTATATCTCGCTGTTAATCAGCATCCATCCATTTGTTATCTACAAATAGACTTTTAACATCATCTGCGCTTCGAGCCGGAACATGAATTGTGATGCTAAATTGATCTTCCATGATTGGATTATCATATTCGTAGCGACTATCCTTTACCCATTTCATCACATCCCCCATTTTATCGTAACCAACCTGGGCGGTAATGGCAACAGTGACTATTTTTTCTACTATTTCGGCGGCTTGCAAAGCTTCCACAGCCGCTTCTCGATAGGCATTAATTAATCCCGGAACACCTAGTAAAGTTCCACCGAAATACCTCACAACAGCTACTAAAACATTCTGCAATTCAAGCGAACGTATTTGTCCGAGAATTGGCTTTCCTGCTGAAGAAGAAGGTTCTCCATCATCATTCGCACGCCAATATTCATTCAGTGGATTAATGCGAAAGGCATAGCACACATGTCGAGCCGAAGGGTGAAGCTTCTTTAAATAGTTTAGGTTTTCTTTTATTTGCTCTTCATTCGAAACTGGAAATGCATAGCCAATGAATTTACTACCTCGATCGCGGAAATTTCCTTCGCTCGGAGCGGCTATTGTTCGGTAATGATCATCCGATTTCATTCGATTCCAAGTATCGGAAGAATATCCTCCGAAAAGGCAATGCAAGCAATAGCCAGCATGCATAACACAATGCCGATAATATTGATTCGTGATACTTTCTCTCGGAAAAAGAAAATGCCTGCTAAAGCCGATACAGCTACAATGCTCATGTTGTTGACCGGAAATACAACCGAACTTTCTATACTTGGAATGCTGAGCGATTTTACCAAGAAAAACACCGAGAAATAGTTGGGAATACCTAAAAATAATCCACCAATATAGGCGTTCAATGCGGGTAGTTTTTTATGGCGGATATAGTTAATAATGAGAATTACCACACCAATAATAGAAGCTGTTAGAAATATCCAGGCAAGAAATGGTTCTAATCCATTTTCTCCAAGAGTATATTCCTCATTATACTTGAAAAAGGTATCGATAAAGCCACTTCCTATAAATACAATTAATGGAAATAAGGCATAGCGCTTATCAATATCGCTACGTTTATCACTCCGTGTTGTAAAATAAACTGCTAATAATGCGATAATGATTCCAACTATTTTAACCGCATTAACACTATCATTTAAAAAGAAAATGGCAAATAAAACCGGCATAATCAGCGACATCTTATTGGCTACCGATGTTACTGAAACACCTATTTTTTGGGTACTAATTCCAATCACATTAAACAAGCATATAAATAAAATTCCCATTACCATAGCATGATAAAACCAAGGCTGAGATGAGGCTCCGTTTTTAGCTAATCCTGTAGGGTCTAATATAAAACTCAAGCTTGCAGCTACTAAGTAATTAATCACAATGGCATCCGAAGTATTCACCTTAAAGCGGTCGTATAGCTTGAATACAACCATGAGTGCTGCCGAACTGAGGATGCTGAGTAGTAAGTAAATCATCTTCTATCTTGAAGCGCGAAAATAGACATTCATCTTTGTTAAACGGTGATTTGTTTTACAATTGAAAAGAGCAAGAGTCTATCTAGCAAATAATAAAATCAATTTTTTCAGAAAAAGGATGAATAAAAACACCTTGATTGATTCAAATTATCATGCTATATTAGGGTCAATTATGTTTTTTCGAAAATAACAATTGGGATTATAGCTCAAGGACTGGTTTAGCTTACAAACGTGCTACAAATCAAATTTTACTAGGTTTTCCTTATGGTACTAATTTCAATGGAAATACTACTGGCTCACTATTGCTGTCAAATGTGAATAATAACCATATCGAAACTGCTTCGCAAGAAATTCTTCATAACGGCAATGTGGCTACAAACGCACTTCCAAAACTAACAAGTGCAGGAACTGCCGGACAAGTACTAAGCTCCAATGGAGATGGAACATTAACTTGGATTACAGCACCTACTTCATCTTCCGACATTACACCCCTTACCTATAATTGAGTTGAACTTAGTGTATCAGCAGGTAGAACATACTTAATTACACAAGGCTCTGCGGGCTATTAGGATCAACCTAAGCATGATCTTCCTTCAGCATTAGGTAACGCTGGAAAAGGAATTGCCATTTATCTTTCTATTAGTTTTAATTTCATGGGTTTAATTCATCAATTATCAATCAAATCCGGATTGAAATCCGGGGCTATGGGGATGCATATCTACACGCTTCGACACGCTCAGCGCGCGGTTTCAATCTAACGTGTACCCAATCCTCACATTTTCAAATTAATAAACGTCTTCAATAGCCTGAGCAAACAATTCCAGCCAAACGCAATCAAAACAGCACATCAGCAATTCAGCACACTAGCACATCATCCTATTATCCAATACCAAATCAATACGGTAATGAGCGATAGCGGAATTCCTACGCTTAACATTAGACTACTTAATCGTGGTTTTAATCCATAGGCTGATGCTACTATAGCTGCAGTTACCATGGGTGCCATTGCTGCTTCTAATACACACACTTCCATTATAGCACCCGATTGTTTCAATAGGATTGCGTATAGGAAATAAATCAATAATGGAGATAGAATTAATTTGAAGAACAATCCCAAACTTAAAAATCCCCAATGACTACTTCTTAATTGAATTCTCAATTGTAAACCAACCGATACAAGTGCTACAGGCGTTATGGTTCTTGATAATTGCAAGAATACATCACGTGTTATAGTATTAAAATTCAAGTCAAATGCCAGCATAGATAGTGCTACAACAAATCCAATAAATGGTGGAAAATAAAACACTTTTTTAGCAATAATGCTGGCTTTTATTTCTCCCCCAGAATACAGGGCTGCTACGATGATTCCAAAAGTCGATACGATAAAAAATGTTCCAGGTTGATCAATTAATACAGCCGTTTTTAATCCCTCGGTACCATATAAAGCTTCTATTAACGGAAATCCTACAAATGCTGTATTTCCCAGTCCTCCCGTAAGAATTAATGCCCCAGTTAACTTTCTCGACCAGCCAAACCAATAGCCTAACAATCCAAAAAATAACCAGGAAAATCCAAATATTATCCACCCCGTCGCTACTGGAAATAATAAAGATTTATCCAACGTTAATTCTGGAATATAATATAAAGTCAAAGCTGGAATCGCTAAATATATCACAAACGTATTTAATGCCACATGAGCATTATCGGGTACTTGACGGTAGTATCTCAATAATACCCCAGCAATCAAGCAAAGAAATATGACAAGGATATTTGACATTGTTTAATTACGATTTACGAATTTTGATAGTTGGTGCTAAATTTAAATCATTCGGAATGACTATTCGAAATTGTTTTCTTTGATAAATCATTGGATATCATGTTTCAAACCATCTTAACCATATAAACCAATTGCGGAAATAATCACGCATTGTTTAGTCTAGTGATAAACCAAAACTAAAATACTATCGTAATAATTCCAAGCCCAATGCAATTGATCTTTCAACCAAAAAGCCCAAAGGCTTCTCTGCAAAAGAATAAATTGCTCCTATACAAGTCCAAGAATATTTACAAGAATAAGTTTATGGCTAATGACCGAAGAATTATTCTTCTTATAAGTTGTTTGTTTCTATATATATATATAGCGGCCATTCTTTTCGAAATACTCTTCATTTTTCAAACTACCATATTGAGTGATTTAATTCGAAATTTTTTACCACTAGTGTTTTCAAATTTATTTCTTTAAATTATCAATTTAATTTATACCTTTTTTACAGTACTTTTCCCGCTATAATTTTAGCCGATGAAACATATACCTTTTTACCTGTTGGTTTTTCTAAGCTTTACTTTGTCCATAAGCTATTCTCAGGTGGCTAACATGGGCATGGTCGAACAAATGGATAGTTCCGAAATTGGTAAAATCGTATTAAGTGGATATGTCGACACATATTATGGGTTTGATTTTAACCAACCACCTCAATCTTATCGGCCCTATTCGGTTTCTTCTCCTCGGCACAATGAAGTCAATATCAATTTGGCATATTTAGGTGTTAATTATACGAACGAAAAAGTACGAGGTCGATTTATTCCAGGGTTTGGAAATTATATGAATTCGAATTATGCTGCCGAAATTGGCTCCTTGAAAAACATTGTTGAAGCCAATGCGGGTGTACGTTTATCAAAAAAACACGATATTTGGATTGATGCGGGTGTTATGGGTTCTCCTTATACAAATGAATCAGCTATTTCACGAGACCATTTAATGTATACGCGTTCTTTTGCACCCGAATTTGTTCCGTATTATTTAACAGGAGTTAAGTTATCTGGGAAATTATCACCAAAAATTACTGGCTATTTTTATATTTTAAATGGATGGCAAAATATAACTGATACGAATAATCCACTTTCAATCGGTACTCAAATTGAATATCGTCCAACAAGCAAACTACTCATTAATTGGAATACGTATGTGGGAGATGAATATTCATCTCAAACTCCCAACTATGGAATTCGTTACTTTAGTGACATCTATGCTATTTACAATCCAGATGGTAAATTCACATTTACTAGTTGTTTATATTTTGGTAATCAGCAAATTCGTGTGCCTGGAATAGCAGATACCTATGCTCAGTGGTGGCAAGCTAATTTTATTGCACGGTATTCATTCAATAAGGCATCATCTATTTCTGGACGAATAGAATATTTTAATGACCCTGAGAAAATCCAAATTTCACCAATTACCAATTCGCCTCAATTTAGCACCGCAAGTGCTGGTGCATGTTACAATTATAAGATTACTCGAAATGCCCTTTTTAGAATAGAATTCCGAAATTATTTTTCAGATAGACCTGTTTATTTAAAAAATAGTATTAATGTTAATAACGATAACTTACTCATTAGTAATCTAACCGTTTGGTTTTAATTTCAATTGTCAATCTTTTTTGATTTATCAATTATTTGCGGCTAAATAATTTTCCGCACTATTTCGAAACATTCCATTTATCCCTGTTTTTGGTTTAAACAAGAAGCTTAAAAAGCTGCCTCTTTTTACTGTTCGGTATTTTCAGATTCGAAAAACACAGCTCAAAATCCAATGGTGGCCAATTTTGAATTACATGGAATGAAGTTTATGGGATTAAATGGTGGACCTATGTTTACCATGAATCCTTCCATTTCTGTTTTTGTTAATTGTCAGAATTCAGATGAAGTTCATCGGTTGTGGATTGCCTTGATTGAAAATGGTCAGACGTTAATACCTCTTGGAAAATACCCTTGGAGTAATTTGTATGGTTGGTTACAAGATAAATATGGTTTTACTTGGCAGATTTCGCATCTAGCCGATTTACCTGTAAAAATTCAATTAACGCCTTGTTTACTATTTACACGTGATGTTTTCGGTCGGGGAGAGGAAGCTGTACGATTATATACCAACCTATTTCCTGGGTCATCTATTCCACGTATGGAGCATTATCCAGCTCAGGATACTAATTCAGGTAAATTACTTTATTCCGAATTTCTATTGAATCAATATAAGCTTATTGCCATGGATGGACCAGGTGATCATTCATATCGATTTGATGAAGGTATTTCACTCGTAGTACTCTGTGAAGATCAAACAGAAATTGATTATTACTGGAACAAGTTGACCGAAGGTGGAGAAGAAAGTAGGTGTGGTTGGTTGAAAGATAAATTTGGAATTAGCTGGCAAGTTGTTCCTCAAATTTTAGGAAAACTAATGTCAGATCCTCAACGTTCTCAGCGGGTAATCGATGCATTTTTGAAAATGCGTAAATTCGATATTCAAGCTCTTTTAGATGCTTAATATTTTAATCATTTTAAGTACTATTTTAAATCTAAACTGTTTTATTTTTAATTAATAAAACGCTTCCCTGCCAATCTGCAATAGGGATAAAATTCTCTGGAATTGTGTTGCTAAATTCTTCTACAGCTAGTTTTACTCCCTCCCAAGTATGATTAAAATCGTGAATTAAAATCATTCCTCCAGGAGTTAATAGCGAGTAAAAATACTGTAAACCACTTAAAGTAGGAAGGTATAAATCTGCATCCAGATGAACAAACGCATATGGTTGAGCTGGTAATCCATTTGCAGAATCAGGGAAATAACCGGGATAAAAATGAATTTTTGACAAATCAGTAAAACGCTTTTTTACCGATTCTAAACTGGTGTCTGAGAAATTGGTAGTTGAATAACGAGCGTCTTTTACTTTTTCTACCGATAAATCATTTTCCTTAAATCCATCAAATGTGTCAAATAAATATACCGGACGAGTTGAATCCATTACATGCATCATGAATGCAGTGTCGCCTTTGTAAACACCTAGTTCAGCAAAGGCTCCAGCAACTTTCTGTTGTTTAATTTGCTCCACAAAATACCAAATCGAATAAAATCGAACTTTATCCCGATAGCTTTTTTCAAGTGCAATTAACTCATTTGATATTTTTCCATTTTTAACGGCATTTTCCCACGCCCATGGCTTACTTATTTTGAACGACCAGGTAGTTTCTAGAAGCTTAAAACCTAGAAAAAACAAGATAAGTATCAGAATAAGACTGATACCCTG
>JBIKOC010000253.1:0-3808 GCA_044358335.1 Flavobacteriales bacterium
TAGGAATTACAGTTGCTGTTCCATCAAAACAATTAGAAGGTGTTGCGGAACCTGTTGCAACTATGGGTGAATTTGAATAAACATACAATCCATTTTGAGTTGTTCCAGCACCACCAGCAATTACATAGCATCCATTTCCATCGGTTACGGTGCAAGCATAATAACCAGCTACAAGATTCATTACAGAATCAGAATTAGCTGTTAAACCGTTATGCTGAACTCCAGTGCTCCAATCAAAACTATAAGGCCCAACAGTATTGACAATCGTTAATTTTATCTTCCCGTCAGCATTGGTACAAGTAGCAGGAGTTGAATTTTGATTTACCAAAAAAGATCCTTGAATATAAACTCCCGAATAGCCCATTATCTGAGTTGGTGTGGAAGAATCATACACATGAATTTGATAATATCCGGGTGCTAAACTATCGGCACTTAATCCAATAGCGACAGTATCGATTTGAAAACCAGATGGTCCCGGAGGATTAATAGCACCATCTACATAACGAAGCCAATAAGCGGTGTAAGGGCCTATTCCTCCAGTAACATTAAGTGAAGCAAATGCATCGTCTTGACAAGAAACCAAGTTCGAATCGACGATGCTAACAGTCAAGCTAGATTGCGCCAGCGAGGAACTAAATCCAATGAGCAGAAACAGCCAAACGAGCATACTGTTTTTTAGTTGAGTAACGTGTTGCATAAGTGTTTGTTAGGGATTATTTCAGAGAGCAATATAAGTCAATTTTATACATTACAAAAACCTGTATATACCTCATTAAATCATAAAAGTCAGATTCCAAAAAAATCACTGTTCATGAGGGAATATGGAGATGAAATGTTAGGTTTGACTAATTTCCAACTATGCTCGCTTTTAAAATTACTGCTCAGTGTATCGATTTACTTCGAAGTCAGATTGTACCACAAACCATCACAGTTGAAAATGGTATCATAACGGCTATTGAACCAGCAGATCAGGCCGATTGTAACACGTTTCTTTTGCCCGGATTTATTGATGCACACGTTCACATAGAAAGTAGTTTGCTCATACCTTCGGAATTTGCACGTATGGCTGTGGTGCATGGTATGGTTGGAACTATTTCTGATCCGCATGAGATAGCCAATGTGTTGGGTGTTTTTGGGGTAGAATACATGTTGAAAAATGCCGCTCGTGTTCCATTCCATTTCTTCTTTGGAGCACCATCTTGTGTCCCTGCAACGGTTTTCGAAACTGCAGGAGATACAATCAATCCTGCTCAAGTGGAGTATTTACTCAATAGACCTGATATTTGGTACTTAGCTGAAGTGATGAATTATCCGGGTGTATTGGCCGGTGATGAGGATATGTTGGCCAAAATTGATGCTGCGAAACGCTGCGGCAAACCAATCGATGGACATGCGCCCGGTTTGCGTGGAGAGGATGTAATTCGATACGCTGCTGCTGGAATTACGACCGATCACGAATGTTTCACCTTAGAAGAAGCACTCGATAAAATTAAAGCAGGTATGTGGGTACAAATTCGGGAAGGAAGTGCCGCACGGAATTTTGATGCTTTGCATACTTTACTTGGATCGCATCCCGAACGTGTGATGCTTTGCAGCGACGATAAACATCCCGATAATTTACTTGAAGGACACATTAATATTCAGGTAAAACGAGCCTTGGATTTAGGGTATAATTTGTTTGATGTATTACGTGCCTCATCGTGGAATGTGAAACAGCATTATAATTTACCTGTTGGAATGCTTCAATTGGGCGATTCGGCCGATTTTATTGAGATTGATTCGATTGAACACTTTAAGATTTTAGGCACTTGGATTAAAGGTGAACAAGTTGCTTCGAATGGAAAAACGAATATCCATCATCACGAAGAACGTCCCGAAAACCGTTTCCACAGCAGGGAAGTGAAATTGGAGGAACTATTTTTCCCAGCTCAAAACGGACATCTACGTGTGATTGAAGCACTCGAAGGACAATTGATTACACGCGAACTTCATCTTCCTCCTCGAATCAACGAAGAGGGCAATGTACTTAGTCAGCCCGATCAAGACATATTGAAAATTGTGGTGATTAATCGTTACCATGATGCTCCGCCAGCTAGTGCATTTATTCGGAATTTTGGATTGAAGAAAGGTGCAATTGCTTCCACGGTAGCGCACGATAGTCACAACATCATAGCGACTGGTTGTTCGGATGAGGAAATTCTACGAGCCATTAATTTACTCATGATAAGTAGGGGTGGCTTGTGCGCTGTTGACAAAGAAGAAGATCATTTACTTGCCTTACCAGTTGCGGGATTGATGAGCAATGATGATGGCTGGGAAGTAGCCAAACGGTACATTCATTTGGATGCGTTTGTGAAAGAAAAACTGGGAAGCAAACTTCGCGCTCCGTATATGACTTTGTCGTTTATGGCATTACTCGTAATTCCTCAACTAAAACTTAGCGACAAAGGATTATTTGATGGTAGCACGTTTCGATTCACCAGCAATTGGGCTGATGTTTAAGGAACTAGCATTGCGAGCCGAAGCTTTGCGAGCCGAAGCTTTGCGAGCCGAAGCTTTAGCGAAGGATCGCCTATAAAACCAACAACAAGATAAAACCAACAATTGCTAAACTTGCGTGAGTAATTAGCCAGATCTTTTGGTATAGTGGGCGTTCGGGAAATTTTACGGTTTGATCGAACGGGTCGAAAACGAGTGCGATTCCAAAATTACCTAATGCCGAAGGATAATCTTTAGAAAATAAAGCGAAGTAAATTCCAAGAATCAGAAATGCACCATACGCCATTCGGTTAAAAATGGGCGATGCCTTTTGGGTAGTTTTCATAGTCTCTTCCATGAGCTTTTTTCTATTTAGTAGCTCAGCAGAAAAAACTATTACAAACGAGTAAAAATTATTTTCGTGTATACTGACAGCATTCGTGCAAACCCTCATAGGCAGCCGAATCTCCTTGAAAAGCAACATTGTCGTAACCTGCCATGGCAATGGTTTGCTGAATGTCTTTCAAGGAAATACGTAACGTATCGAACTGTACCAACATCTGCTTCGATTTTACGTTCCAATCGGCTTTGATAATTCCGGGTTTATCTTTCAAAGAACCTTCAATCGTTTTCTTGCACATTCCGCAGTTTCCCCAGACTTTAAACTCAGCTGTTTTAGACGATGGTGGGGTAGAAACGCCACTACAAGCAGCGAAAAACACGATGGAAATAAAAATAGAAAATAGCTTCTTTCTCATGGCTTTTGAAAGGCTGGATTGGTGAGAAATTCTTCGTCGGTAAGGGTATGTAGGAATGCGATGATATCTTCCACATCTTGCTCATTCATGCGTCCAGGTTGAGCATCCACTAAGCGAGGATCCAAATTAGGATGAGGTTGAATACCGGTATTGTAATGGTTGATGACTTCTTCGAGTGTAGCAAATCGACCATCATGCATATAAGGTGCTGTTACAGCAATATTGCGCAATCCGGGAGTCTTGAATTTCCCATTATCGGAAGGATTTAAGGTGATGCGTCCGCGACCTAAATCAACCGAAACTGAGTCTAAACCAGTGTTACGGAATTCATGATCGGTAAAAGTGCTGCCCATGACGTGACAATGAACGCAATCGCCTTTGAAGAAGCTGATGAAGACATCCATACCACGTATTTCCTGTTCGGTTAATGGAATGCCTTGTTGCATGAATTTATCGAAACGAGAATTACCCGAAATCAAGGTTCGTTCGAATTGAGCAATAGCTTTCATCATATTGGCTGTGTTGACGATTTCGGAGCCAAAAGCCTTTTTGAATAATGTAGGATATTCGGG
>JBIKOC010000254.1:0-3799 GCA_044358335.1 Flavobacteriales bacterium
TTCTTCACGTTTGCAGCTAAATCATCCAGGATTTCTCTGCGCTCTTCCTTGCTCATTTTTCTAAGCTCACCCATCGTAACTCGTTCTTCGCCTTGTAAATACAACTCTTCATACGTATTGTTGCTAGCGAATAATCGATTAAATGCTTCCTCAAAGCTCAAATTGCTTTTATCTCTTAGCGAATAACCAAAACCGGCTCTTCTCAGTAAATGGGCAGTTTTCTGTGCTTCTGTCATAAAATGGATGTTTTCAATTCAAGAGTCTAAATGTTCGCATCGGTTTAATCTACCTTTATGTATCTTCGTTTCCTTCCAATTGGATGTTAGTATATGAAGAACTTCAACCCAACACTTTTTATTTTCCTTTTTCTTTTTTCTTTTCAAGTAAAAGCTCAAACCATCAGCAATACTCCTCCTGCAGGAACAATCCGTACGGCTGCCGAATGGGAAGAAATTCAAGCTTTAGTTGTCACCTGGACCGATAATTACAAATCTGTAGTAGCAGAAATAATTCGGTATGCCCAAGAAGAGTGCAAAGTAATTGTTCATTGTGCCAATTCCAATTCAGCACAAAACGAACTTGTTTCAAATTACGGAGTTCCAGTTGGTCCGAATGTAATATTCAAAGTACAACCTTACAATACACTTTGGATTCGTGATTATGGCGCAAATACAGCGTATATCAATGATGTTGATTCCTTATTTTTAGTTGACTGGAAATATAATCGTTCCAATCGTCCCAAAGACGATACGATTCCTCGCGGTTATGCTCGTTTACTGAATCTAAATTTGGTTCAAACTACTATTTCGCCCAATCAGGTAATTCATACCGGTGGAAATTTCATGAGTGATGGATTAGGTACTGCTTTTTCTTCTGAACTAGTATTAGATGAAAATCCAACACAATCTGAAACGGCAATAAATAACATCATGCTCAATTATATGGGCATTGATCGTTACATCAAAATGGTAAACTTGCCTTACGATGGTATTCATCACATCGATATGCACATGAAGCTGCTCGATGAAGAAACGCTGCTCATTGGTCAATATCCAACAGGTGTTTCTGACGGTCCACAAATCGAAGCGAATCTGCTTTATGTGCTGGATAATTTCAATTCGGTTTTTGAAACGCCTTACAAGATTATTCGCATTGTTCAGCCGCCAGACGACCTAAATAGATATCCAAGTCAGAATGGTGATTATCGTACGTATTCAAATGCTGTATTTGTCAATAAAACAGTGCTCTTACCTATTTACGAAGAACGATACGATACTACAGCATTGCGAATTTGGCGAGAAAGTTTGCCAGGTTATCGAGTGATTGGTATTGACTGCAATGATATTATTGCGGCAAGTGGTGCAATTCATTGTATTACACATTCGGTTGGAGTAAATGATCCCTTGTTAATTGTACATCAACCTTTAGATGATACTTACGATACGCAAAACGATTATTTAGTAAGTGCCCGTTTGCAACACCGGAGTGGAATCAATCAAGCAAAATTGTTTTATACAATCGACACTACTCAAGCATATTCTGAAGTGCCAATGAGTTTAATCAATAGTGCCACAAATGAATGGGCAGCCTCCATTCCAGCTCAAGCTGCGGGAACAGAGGTATTTTATTTTATTCAAGGAATTGCAGAAAGCGGAAAAACTCAGTTTCGTCCGATTAGTGCTCCGGATGGATATTGGAATTTCCTAGTATTGGATTCGGGTTCTGTGATTACGTTTCAGCAGGAAATAATGGAGAAATTATTCGAAGTAGAAGCGTATCCGAATCCTTCCAAAGGCATAACCTGCATTCCTGTTCGCAGCGATGTGACGATGAATGTCGAATTGAGTGTTTTGGATGTTTCGGGAAGAATAGTGGAGCAACTAGCCATTTCGAATATTTCTTCAGGTGAAACTCGTTTCTATATCAACACGACTAATTGGTCGGCTGGCATGTACTTTATTCGTGCTCAAACGCCTTATGGTAGTCGCATGCAGAAATTGATAGTTCGTTAATTTATCTGGATGTTTGGTTGATGTTTGATTCACTAAATGATGTGATCTACTAATAATTAAGACTTATCCGAATTTTTAGGTTGTGTAATCGATTAGATTCACTACTTTTGCCGTCCAATTTTTAAACATTGTGCCCATGCTAAAACAGTATGAAACCGTTTTCATTATGACTCCCGTTTTGTCTGATGATCAGATGAAGGAAGCGGTCGGCAAGTTTAAAGCCATGCTTGCAGATAATGGCGCGAAACTAGTTCACGAAGAGAACTGGGGACTGCGCAAACTGGCTTACCCTATTCAAAAGAAGACAACCGGCTTCTACTATCTACTCGAATATCAAGCTCCAGGCGACTTGATAGGAAAAATCGAAGTAGCATTCAAACGTGATGAGCGTATGTTGCGATTCTTAACCGTTGTTCTTGATAAGCATTCACTTGCTTACAACGAGAAAAAACGTACAAAAGGATTTGCAAAATCCGCAGTTAAAACTGAAGCCTAACCACTAAAAAAACTTTTGAACGATGGCAAGTCCACAATCAGAAATCCGCTATCTGACCCCGCCAACGGTGGAGGTGAAGAAGAAAAAGTACTGCCGCTTTAAGAAAAGTGGTATTAAGTTCATCGATTACAAAGACGCTGACTTCCTTTTGAAGTTCGTGAATGAGCAAGGAAAAATTCTTCCTCGCCGTATCACAGGTACTTCATTGAAGTATCAGCGTAAAGTTTCTCAGGCGATCAAACGTGCACGTCACCTATCGCTTATGCCTTATGTAGCTGACATGTTGAAATAAGAAGGAATCATGGAAATCATTCTCACACAAGACGTAAATAACCTTGGTCACAAGGACGAAATCGTGAAGGTAAAAAACGGTTATGGCCGTAACTACCTGATTCCACAAGGTATGGGGCAACTCGCTACCGAGAGCAACCGTAAGGTATTAGCTGAAACACTTCGTCAACGCGCGCACAAAGAAGAGAAAATCCGTACGGAAGCAACTACCATGGCTGAGAAATTAGCTACTACTAAATTGGAAGTTGGTGCTAAAGTAGGTGAATCTGGAAAAATCTTTGGTTCTGTTAATGCATTGCAAATTGCTGAAGCATTGAAGAAACTTGGAATGGATATCGACCGCAAGCAAATCTCTATCGACAGCGAAAACATCAAACAACTAGGAACATACTCTGCTGGTGTTAAATTATACAAAGACATCAAAGCAACAGTAGAATTCGAAGTGGTTGCTGAATAAGCTAACTCATCTCATACAAAAGCCCTGTAACTTTATTGCTACAGGGCTTTTTTGTTGAGTCAAAAAATTTAATTGCTTTTATAAAATCTTCTTAAGAACATCAAATCTCAATCACAACTTCTTCCTTTGATTGCTCCTTTTTGGTAATTCTGTTCGTCTTCAGCTAATTCACGCTCCGTATCAGAACCTAGTTTACTGTTCTTGTACATATTCAAATCAGGCTGTCCCGCATTTACCCAAGCGGTAAACCACAAACTTCCTACGGTTAAGATTGCTTGACGCATACGTCGCTCAACCATACCGTCCAACATTTTATTATACTCAGCCGAATAGTCTTCACTATACACTTTCATCATCGAAGCGCCCCGGTTTTCAAAACTGTATTTACGATCGGTTGGAAAACGCTCATTTAATTCTGCTTCAAATCGTAATACCGAATCTTTAGCTGCAAAACTTTCACCTACAATTTTCCAGGCTAGTTCTAATGGGTCCTCGACATACTTTGCTTTGCCAATAAAGAAGTCGTAGTCTTCATTGAACAAT
>JBIKOC010000255.1:0-3798 GCA_044358335.1 Flavobacteriales bacterium
TTTCTATTACAATTGCAAAACACCCAGCTTCCTGTAACAAATGGGCATCATGTATTAATTTCTGGGCTTCTTCCTCCTCCTTAGCTCGAACCACATAGGTTCCAAATTTATAAATCGACTGAGGAGTCAAACCCAAATGCCCCATTACTGGAACGCCTGCACTCAAAATACGCTTTACCGATTCCACAACTTCTTCTCCACCTTCCAACTTAATTGCATGAGCACCTGTTTCCTTCATCACACGTATAGCTGATGTAAGTGCTTCTTTCGAATTTCCCTGATACGAACCAAAAGGCAAATCCACTACTACCAATGCGCGTGAAGTTCCACGAATCACCGATGAAGCATGATAAATCATCTGATCGAGCGTAATAGGTAAAGTGGTTTCATGTCCAGCCATCACATTCGATGCCGAATCACCAACCAAAATCACATCTATTCCAGCCTCATCCACCATTCCGGCCATAGAGAAATCGTATGCCGTTAGCATCGAAATCTTCTCGCCTTTGTTCTTCATTTCTTGTAACGTCTTGGTGGTGACGCGTTTGATCTCCTTTTGAACCGACATAGTATTTTATCCGATAAAGGGCAATATTAGTCATTTACTCACTGTGATGAAATTCCTACTTTTGCCGCTATGCGTAAACTAATAGTTTTTATTACCGGGATAGTTTCTCTTTTGGTGAGTTCCTGCTCCAACGATCTTGACATCAATGCCCCTTGGAAAGACATTACTGTCGTTTTTGGCTTATTAAATAAAGATCAAACAACCCATTATATTCGAGTAAGCAAGGCCTTTCTAGGCGAAGGAGATGCCTTGGAATTTGCCTCCCAATTCGACTCACTCTATTACAATCCTAATCTTTTGGAAGTAAAAGTGGAGGAGATTCTAAATGGAAACGTAACTCGTACTTTTATTTGTGAGCCCGATTCAAGCATTGCTAAAGATCCGGGAATCTTTTCTGCACCCTCGCAAATTCTCTACAAGTTTGAAACGAGTGCTTCCCAAAAAATCAATCCTAGCGCTACGTTCCGACTAACGGTTACCAATACATCCTCTGGAAATTCTGTTAGCTCCGAAACTGTTTTGGTGAAAAATCTTATCATGTCTTCCCCTAATCAGCTTATTGATGAAACCAACTTATATCCTCAAAATGCCACGTTCATCAAATGGAAAACAGCCGAAAATGGTAAAATGTATGAGTTGTTTCTTCGCTTCAAATACCGAGAATACAACGAATTAAATCCAGCCGAAGTAGTTTCCAAACAAATCGAACTTAGCCTTGGTCGTATCACAACCGATAACACCAACGCCAATAACGAAATGACCATGAACGTCGAAAATTCGACCATTTATCAGGCAATTTCAGCTGCTATTAGTCCATCCACAACCGAGAATCCCATGGTGCGCATTTGCGACAGTTTACAGTTTCAACTTAATGTAGCAGCAGAGGATTTAACTACTTACTTGAATGTAAATAAGCCATCCAATACAATTGCACAGGAAAGACCTCAATACACCAACATCAACAATGGATTGGGATTATTTTCCTCTCGAGTGGCTTTAATTCGGACCATTTACCTCAACGACTTTACGGTTGATTCACTCCGTGGAAATCCATTGACTGAAGACTTAAACTGGCAGCCAAGATAATCTGCCGAATTGTCACCGCATGGCTGCCAGAAATGGAGCAAAACAAACCCTGTACTGTCAAAACTGACAAGCACAGGGTTTGTTTTTTAGGTGGCACAGACATTGAAAACCGGGCTGCACACAAGAAACTAACCGAATAAAAAATAAAACAATGGGAAAAATCATAGGCATTGACTTGGGAACTACTAACTCCTGCGTAGCCGTGATGGAAGGCAATGAGCCGGTAGTTATTCAAAATAGCGAAGGCAAGCGCACAACACCTTCCATAGTAGCATTCCTCGATAATGGCGAGCGTAAAGTTGGAGATCCGGCTAAACGTCAGGCTATCACAAATCCAACAAAAACGATCTCTTCCATAAAACGCTTCATGGGAAATAGCTTTTCCGAAGTTCAAACCGAAGCAGGACGAGTTCCATATAAAGTAGTTAAAGGCGACAATAACACTCCACGTGTTCAAATCGACGATCGTACTTATACACCTCAAGAAATTTCTGCTATGGTGCTTCAGAAAATGAAGCAAACTGCTCAGGATTACTTGGGAATAGATGTAACCGAAGCTGTTATTACAGTTCCTGCATACTTCAACGATGCACAACGTCAGGCAACTAAAGAAGCGGGCGAAATTGCTGGTTTGAAAGTGATGCGTATCATCAACGAACCAACTGCAGCTGCATTAGCTTATGGTTTAGATAAGAAGAATGCCGACATGAAAATTGTGGTATTTGACTGCGGTGGTGGTACACACGACGTTTCAGTTTTAGAATTAGGTGATGGTGTATTTGAAGTAAAATCAACCGACGGTGATACACACTTAGGTGGAGACGACTTCGATCAAAAAATCATCGATTGGTTAGCTGAAGAGTTTTCATCTACCGATGGAGAAGGATTAGATCTTCGTAAGGATGCAATGGCACTGCAACGTTTAAAAGAAGCTGCCGAAAAAGCAAAAGTGGAATTATCTAGTTCTGCTAGTACAGAAATCAACCTTCCATACGTAACAGCAACTGCTACAGGCCCTAAACACTTGGTTCGCACATTAACGCGTGCAAAGTTTGAGCAATTGGCTGATGACCTAATTCGTCGCACCATTGAACCATGCCGTACAGCTTTGAAAAATGCTAATTACAGCACTAGTGATATTGATGAGATTATCTTAGTTGGTGGTTCAACTCGTATTCCAGCAATCCAAGCTGCTGTTGAGAAATTCTTCGGCAAAGCTCCCAACAAAGGTGTAAATCCGGATGAAGTAGTAGCTATTGGTGCCGCTATTCAAGGTGGTGTATTGACAGGTGAAGTAAAAGATGTATTACTACTTGATGTCACTCCCCTTTCCTTAGGAATCGAAACCATGGGTGGTGTGATGACACGCTTGATCGAGTCAAACACGACTATTCCAACTAAGAAATCGGAAGTATTCTCCACAGCTAGTGATAATCAACCATCAGTAGAAATCCATATCCTACAAGGAGAGCGTCCAATGGCTGCTCAGAACCGTACAATTGGACGATTCCACCTCGATGGCATTCCACCAGCACCACGCGGAGTTCCACAAGTGGAAGTAACATTTGACATTGATGCGAATGGCATTCTTCACGTAGCGGCAAAAGATAAGGCTACAGGCAAAGAGCAAAAGATTCGTATTGAAGCTTCATCAGGGTTGAGTGATGATGACATCAAAAAAATGAAAGCAGAAGCAGAAGCGAATGCAGAAATTGACCGCAAAGCAAAAGAAGAAGCTGAAAAAATAAACCAAGCTGACACATTGATTTTCCAAACAGAAAAACAATTGAAAGAGTATGGTGATAAAATACCAGCTGATAAAAAAGGTGCAATCGAAACTGCATTAGCTTCGTTAAAATCGGCACATCAGAGTCGTGATTTAGCTGCAATTGACCGTGAATTAGAAACTCTCAATGCGGCATGGTCTGCAGCTTCTGAAGATATGTACAAAGCAACTCAAGGAGCCGAAGCAGGAGCACCTTCTCAACCAGAAGGACAAGCACAAAATGCTGAAGTGACGGATGTTGATTTTGAAGAAGTAAAAGACGATAAATAATAATTGCTTTATATTTTATCAACCGCCACTTCCTTTAAAAGTGGCGGTTTTTTTATGCCCTTACTTAATTACATAAAAAAACCCGGAG
>JBIKOC010000256.1:0-3794 GCA_044358335.1 Flavobacteriales bacterium
ACGAAACCAATGGTTTGATTATTGAAAAACGTCGATACTATGAAGTTATCGCGGCAGATGCTTTGCACAATATTCTCAATGATTCTTTGAGAGATCAGGTCAAGATAGAAGGACAATGGCTAATTTTAAAAGCCATCGCGGATTACAATAAAGTACGCGATTACCAAAAGAAAAATGAAAAATCGCCATTGCTAGCTGAATCACCTTTTTTTAATGCGATTCGCTTATTAGCGGTTATCTGTCCATTAGCGTCAATAAATGCTGATGCTCAAACCAGAGAGAAAGAGTTATGCCAGCATTTATATCAGCGTGTTTTTTCTTCGCTATTTAAATACTACGATCAATTATCGCGCCAGCAAAAACTTCTTAAAGATGAATTGTTAAATCTTGTTTTAGAAGTAGAAGATAATAGTGCTAAGCAAAGTAGTTCTTCGATAACGCCTGTTGCACGCAGGTTAGTCTTTTCAGACCAAGGTAGTAACAAGGAGTCAATTTCTACGGATAGCAAGGAAGATGAGCTATCTTTTGATGACCGTCAAGACTCAAATAATACACTTAAAATTAACTTTTGGGATTTTCTCTATGAAAAACATTTCGAAAAAAACTCTGCTGATCGACTTACCGAAGATGAGATTAAGTTTATTTTAGATGACTTTGATCGTAAGTGTGAAAGAATACTCGTCAATGATGGCAGTCACATAAATAGATTTTTACCGTTGCTCAATAAAGCCTTTGAAGAAATGACAAAAATATTTAATAAGCCTAAGCCGCAAACAATATGGAGCAGTTTTAATCTTTTTGCCAGTAGCAGAGAATTACCTCCAATTAACTTTGACAGTTTTATGAAATGCATTGAGCCTAAATCATCATTGACGCCGTATGTTTTCGCGCAGTATTGTGTTTATCAATCTCGGCGTATAAACGACACAAAGATTACACATTTGTTTTCGTATGAAGATCATTTTATTAGAGAAAATTTGGTGTCTTTGTATGACGATGATAGCTTAACAGGAAGGAATGAAAGAACAGAAAAGTTGAATTTAATGCAAGTATTAGTGTTCGAAGGAAATCTAGGTGATTGTGTTGCTCCAAAACAAGAACCAACAAACACATCTGCCATCAGTATAATTTTTCCCAAGCTAAATCGTGAAATTTGCGCATTGGAGTCTCAGAGTGATAATGTGACTCCAGAACAAGTAGAGCCGTATGATCATATGATCAAAAATAAGCGTCAGATCATCGTTCCTATTTGTTGTGGGAAAACAAGCTCAGGCAATCCACTTTATCTTAATGATCGTATTACTATGTTAAAAACACAAGCCCAAGAAAATGAAGAAAAAAAATCAAAAAAATGTGGTACTAAATTATGATGACAATAAATCTTTTGCAAGAAATTATCGCTAAGCCATTAAAAGTAGCGCGTTATTCAACGCGGTTTACAATAAGATCCTGGAGCGCTGGCCTTGGCATTAACCTTAAGTTTAGCCAACTTAAAAAAACCTATCCTTTTTCGCTAGAAATGTTTCAAAGTTTTGTTGAGGCCTTTAAAACTGTTCAAGGAGAGCATCTTAGTGTGGAGAAAGAAATTCCTGATGCAACAACGGTAGAATTTTCAGACTATGAATCATCATTGGTGATTTTTTTAAAAAAACACTGCGATGGTGCAAGATCTATTGAATTAACCAAAGCGGTGCTCGCCGCTGCTATCGAGTTTATTAATCAGCATCCGGGTTCTCTTTTACATGAATTCATGATCTTGCATCAGTTAAGAGAAACACTGAAGTTTGCAGGTTCTGCAGACTATGCGCAGAGAATGCTAGAGAGAGAATATGTAATATTACAACGTATTTTGAGTATACATTATTTGTTAGATGATGAGTGCAATCCAGAAATCTCTCGTGTTGATCGTATTCAACAAGCACTTAGCCTAATGTCTGAAGATACAACAGTTTCATTAGTACAACGAAAATCAGCCTTGTTGATGTTGGAGATTTATCATATTTCTTCTGCGTCATATGTCAGTGGAAAATTTGATACCATCACGCATCAGACAAAGAATTTTCGTTTTATTCTCGAGTTATTGAATATACAAACTATAAATGAATTAACGGCGCACGCAGTTACTTTATCAGCACGACCAGCTGTCAACAGTGCTTTATCCAAAAATGAAAAAGTTCAAATGGTGACAGTAGAGTTTGAGGGTAATGCTGAAACCATTGCTCAGCCCAAAATTCTGGGTTCACATTGGGGGGCATTTTTTGAAAACTTATTTAATTCTAGTCTCGGTAAAGACCCAGTAACTATTATGACAGAAGTAGTGATGGGTAAATTTTTAGTTAACCGAAGAGTGTTTACAAAAATATTGCAAGCGTGGTTTGCAGAATTTGATAAATATTATGACGAAATGAGTGGTGAGTATTTTATTTCTCAAAACTATTGTGAGCTCTATAATTTTATGCATGGCAACGGCCTATTACCAGAGGGCGCCCGAGAGCTGGTGCGCGCAGTAGTAGTGAGCAGCGTTTCGGCAGTTGCAGAAGAAAAAAAACAAGAAGAACAAGAAGAACAAGAACAAGAAGAACAAAAAAAAGAAAATGTTACGGTTACGACCGAACCACCTGCAGCAGAAGAGCTCACAAAAGAAAAGCCAAGACCAACGCAAGGTTATATTCGTTATGCAGCTGAAAGCAATGGAGATTGTGGATACAAAGCCGTTTTCCAAATCAATGATCGAAATAAGGCTGAAGAATTACTGGTTGAGAATATATTCCAAATTATCGATATGCTTAAATCGGCGGTACATGAGGCATTGCTAACAAAGCAGTTTTATGACCATCTGGTTTCAGACACTCATTTTGACGTAGAGCATGATGAAGTAATTAACCGAATTGAGCAATTCTCTACTAATGCTGGTATTCAAGCCTCCTATATCTACTATAATCATGCTCTCAAAGATGTTAATGCTGGATGGGTGCATCCAAAAATTTTACAAGCACTAGCGGATGTTCGAAGCATTCAATTGTATATGTGGCAATTAGGGAATGATGGTGTTTTAGTGCCTCATAGGATTGGTGATGAAAATTATGCGGTTCATACACCAAAAAATTATACTTCCCGTAAAGATTTATTGTTTGTAAATGGTAACCATTTTGAACTGCTAGAGTTTGATGGTTATGACACCATTCCCGATCAAGGGGTTTATCCATTATTGGACAGCACTCAACCATTTAAAGAAGTTAAAGTGCAAGCAGAGCAAGTTTATCACACACCCCGAAAAGTATATAATACAGATTATGTGTTTAATCCTACATTATCAGCTATTTCTGAAAGATCTGAGGTTGATGATAATCAAGAGCGTTGCGATTTAACAGGCGCGCTTTTTAACTTATATTCGCAATTTGAAGAAGTTAAAAATGAGTCTAAAGCTGAGCAAAATCTAAAAAACTTTGAGGAAACAGATGCTTTAGATCAACTTTCTGGTGATAGTAAAGTTACAAATGATGATGATGTCAAGGATCGCGGCGACATTGCTAGTAATACCATCCCGGTTTCAGGGCTTAAGACAGATGAAAAAGAAAAAAATTTTAGTACTATTTTCGCTCAGACAAATCAAAAGGGGGTTCAGGAAAATGAATCTACTGGTAGTGAAGTTGACGGCCCAACATCTTTTGACCGCCTTAGAGCTATAAGAAATCCAAAAAACCTTACAGGTAATTCTTTAGATGGACTTCGTGATTCCGGTAATAACACAGTTTCACATTACGATAAAGACAATCACAATGGTGACGAAGACA
>JBIKOC010000257.1:0-3793 GCA_044358335.1 Flavobacteriales bacterium
CCTTTCTAATGATTGGATACTTAATAAATCGCTTATAAAATTCCAACTCTGATTTGGGTGTCCACTTTAAAATATCATAAAAGGATTGTCCAAAATCATACATAAATCGGTAAGATTCAATAAATGAAGGATCAAATGACATTTCTTCAAATAAAATATGAAGAGGCTTCCAGCTTGTTGTAGCTAAATTAAGTCCCACTAAATTCACCTTTGATTTATTCATTTGGGAGAGTCCGATCTGCTTCATTTGATCATGAGAACTTTCGTAAACTCGACAATATTCATCCCAATTTGAAAAGGGATATAATAGTGAGGATAACTTATCTAAAGTATCTAAATAGAAATGGTTACTTGCTTCTGCACTTAAGAAGAGTCGGCTAAAGGTGGAAGGCGAAATATATACGTCATTTATTTTCCTAACCATCGTTGAAAACCGCTCAGTATCGGGTCTATTTCTCACAATCATACCAATAGTTGATTGTAAGTCTTGCCTTAGCTGCCTAAGTATTTTATCATCTATACTATGTTTAGGTTTTGGCATGTTCGTTTTGTAAATTCTACAAATGCAATATTCTTAATTCAATCCTTCTAAATTGCAATTTATGTGTTCAAATATGTTAAAGTTGTCATCCGCTTAAATTCAAACACGTTTTCTAACATGTTGAATCACCATCAATAATCCCAAACCTGCAAACATCAAGAACAAAACACCCGCTATTAGCTGCCCACACAACAACGCCCACCAGCCTAGTTTAATCAAGAAAAAACTACAACAGGCAATCATCCAATGCAACCATTGCTGCTTTGAAATAGCTTTCACCTGCGTGCCTACTACTTGAAAAAAACGGGTGCTATGATCTTTATTTACTGGTGTTGTAAGGAAAGTTACAATGAGCCATGTGGCAGTTACTAGCGTTCCTAAAAGAATTAATTCCAAGGAATAATCATTTAATAAGAACTGCAATTTGAGTTCATCCAAAATATTTTTAAATGTATTGGAATGCTCCAACAATTGATGATAAATAAAAGAATATACAAGCGAGGAAAGCATGGCTGTTAGCTGCGACCATGCATTAATTCTCTTCCAAAACCACCTTAAAATAAATACAGGACCAACGCCGGCAGATATCACAAACAAATGCTTTACAATTCCTAGTAAAGACTCAAAGCGAATGGCCATATAAACGCTCAACCACGTGAAAGCAATCATCCATAAACGTGGCAGGAACTTCATAATACTTTCGAGTGCATTGAGCTGTAATTTTTGGACTTGCCCAACCACCATACTGGCTGACCATAACTGATAATTAGCACTCAAGGAAACAAAAGCTAATAGCAACATGATTAATCCTGACCACTTAACCCAACCGCTCAAATGCTGCAAAAAAACGGCAATTAAATCTTCACCTCTTTGCCATCCTTCTCCTGCATGCTCACCCATTGCATACAATGGAATAAACATCAGAAAAACCTGCAAAAACATAAATAATAAAATCCCCGTCATAAATTGTCTAGCTCCTTTTTTATCCGATGCATTGAGCAATTTCTGCCCTTCCATATCCGGCAAATCGCATAATGCAGCTAACCACCACTGTAAACAAAGTAACACCGCAAGATTTACCCAATTAAATGAATCGCTTGTTGAAGGAAATAAATGCAAGGAAAATCCAGCTGAATTAATTTTAGAAGCTATATTCCATGGACTTCCTCTTTCAATAAATAATCCTACACAAAAAACACTCAACAAAACAATAAATACAATGGCTGTAATCGCATCCGCCATAATGCGTTTACGGATGTCATTCAACAAGGCTGCTAGTGTTAATAAAGCGCCAACAATTAAATAAGCATGGAAAATTGGTATAGAAAAACCGATGGATATAATTGAGGCAAAACCCACCAGCATTTGCGCCATGATTAATGGGATAATAAATACACCCAAAAACACCGCACGAAAGGCCACTAAAAGCTTTGCTGACCAACCCGAATAACGAAAAAGACTAAAATCATTTTCTGTTTTAACAGGCAATTTCTCCCATAAACCTGAGAAAAAAATCAATGCTGTAGCAAGTGAAAAAATACCACTCCATGCAATCCAAATACCCGGTAAATTATTTGTTACTAGATAGGAAGCAATTAATTGTGGCTCATACAACAAAGGCATATTCATTAATAGCGATAAACCTATGAAGGATTGAACTGACTTTTTTGAAAGGATTTTTTTCATTTCTTAGTACAAATAAACACATCAATGCTGAAATAAAACATCAACCATAAATTATCCTCTAAAACAAAAAGACCCGCCATCATAAGATAGCGGGTCTTTTATTAATTATTCACTGAATTAGTGTGTCATTTTCTGAACAATCTTGTTGGCACCATTGGTAGCAATTACCTGATAGATACCTGAAGAAAGTTGAGAAACTTCAATACGGTGTTCTGTTACACCTTCAGTTGTAGTGAAGCTAGAAGTTGAAACCAAACGTCCTGCGATATCCACTACTTGTACAGTCCATACTTCGTTTGCTTTTGCTCCGTCAACAGAAAGAACTGCGATATCAGAAGCTGGATTTGGATAAAGGTTTCCAACTGTTTCTTCGTCAGGAGTTGTCGTTACATCAACAACTTGATCTGCTGCAATACGAGCTGCAACTGAACCGCAAGAAGGATTAATAACAATTACACCATCAACATCATAACCATCAGCTGCTCCACTAAAAGAACTTAACGCAGAACGATCTGTTAAACGAATGTATTGAACAACTCCTGCATTGTTGATGTCAACTTGACCATCTTGACACAATAGACCCAATTCAATCCAGTTATTACCATCCAATGAACCTTCTATTAGCGCACGCTCAGCATATGAAGCACATGATGGATTTCCGAAAGATGTTTCAACAACTTGAAGATCGTTTGCTGCTGGATTATCGAAAATAACATAGTCGAATTTCAATGTCAATGAACCACCGAAACCAAGTGCTACAAAGTTAATTGTATTGTTTCCTTGTGGCAATCCTAGTGCTTTAGCTGGATTTCTGCGAGCAACTGGAACGTTTGATCCGTTTTTGCATTGTCCTGGAGTATATGCAATCACACTGTCTGCACCTGGAGTAATCGTAGCCAACAATGGGTTACTTTCGTATCCATTCAAACACATGATACCATCTAAATCGTAACCATCTACTATTGGTGTTCCTTGATAAACCGCATTTGGATTGCTGATGTCAACAATTTTAATGAACTGTGCCCAAGCCAATGAACCAAGATCAAAATCAGTGTCTTGACATCCTTCGCCCATGTATACAAAGTTACATCCGTCTTGAGAAGCGTAAGCGCGAATCTTTTCTGGGAAACGGCTACATGATGGAGATCCAAATGATGTTTCAATCACACGAACGTCGTTACCTGTACCATTCTTAATTGCACTTCCGAATTTCAACGTGATGTCTCCACCAAAACCAAGTGATACGAAATTGTTATTCGCTTCGCTTGTCGCAACATCAGAAGCTTGTGGAGCACCAAGTGCTTTTGTAGCAATTGAACGTGTAGCAAGTACTAAACTTCCATCGTTACGTTTCTTTTGGTTAAAGCTAACCACTTCTTCCGCATAGCATGATCCTGTAACTGGAGCTGGAGTAACTGAAAGTGTTAAGTTGATTGTAGAATCACATCCAGCTACATTTTGAATAACCTTTTGGTATGGACCTGCAACACTTAACATTTGGCCGAAGAAGTCATACGATTGTCCTTCTGTAATACTTGCTGTAGTTGTAAAGCTGCTAGCAGATTT
>JBIKOC010000258.1:0-3783 GCA_044358335.1 Flavobacteriales bacterium
CATGCTCCCGGATTTTTCCATACGATACGATACTTAAAACGCTTCCCTGATGGGGAATTGATTGATGATCATACCACAAAAGAAGATGAGAGTTTAGCTCAATTGGTCAATGCGACTTTACATACGTCGATTGAAGAAGTTCAGAAATGGGAAAAAGATCACCCAAAAGAAGTGTTGACTTGGGCGAATTTCAAACATACCACAGTGACGCATTTGAGTCAGCAGTTGGCTTTTAGTGTGGAGAATGTTCAGAATGGTGGAAATGCTGGAATTGTGAATGCTACGAGTGAGAAAAAAGGACCAAGTTGGAGAATGGTTGTGAGCCCAGGAAGTGCGGGTGAAGCTTGGGGAATTTATCCAGGTGGACAGAGTGGCAATCCAGGAAGTAAATACTACGCGAATTTTGTTGAAGACTGGGGCAAAGGAAAATACTATAACCTTTTATTATTAAAACCTAATGAACAACACAGCAGGATCTTATATGTCCAGCGTTGCGCGCCGTAGAGCTCGTCGTTGGTTTATACCGCGTATGCTGTTGCTGGGAATAGTAGCAGGTGTGGCACAATTGTATTTGCCTTTTTGGAGTTTGCCGGCTAGTTGTTTTCTAATTGGCTTCTTGACTGCTCCTGTTAACCGTTCGGCCTTTTGGGCGGGCTTCGTAGGCATTTTCCTCTTGTGGACCGGAATGGCGATATATATGGATTGGATGAATGATTCGATTTTATCGCAACGGGTGATTCAATTGTTTCCTTTGCCAAAATCATCTTTACTGTTGATATTGATTACCGGTATTATTGGAGGATTATTGGGTGGAATGGCGAGTAAGACAGGGGATTTGTTGAGACGTTTTTTTATTCGGGAATAGCCTCGGACTGAAGTCCGAGGTTGCGGTTAGGTAAAAGCAGCATTTGAAACAGGAAGTAGCAGAGAGGAAATTGTAGCATTTGCGGTATAGCCTCGGACTTCAGTCCGAGGGAACTATAGATAAATGTAGCATTCGGTTATGGGTTATGTGGCTTAGCCCCGAAGGGGTTTACGGTAGAGCGGATTACCCCGGCTCCGACGAAGGAGGAACGGAGTATGAGCGATGACGCGCCCGAAGGGAAGCCCCAAATAGTCTGAGCGTGAATGTTTCAAAGCCTCATCAATTCCCGAGCATTATAGCTTGAATGGAAATTCAGAAGCCCCGGACTTAAGTCCGGGGGCACTAGAGGGAAATGAAGCATTGGAGTAAGTTTTAAGTATTCGTATTTTATATGGAACATTTTATTAATTTCGCCGTTTCGTTTTAGCTCCTCAAACTATATCAAAACATGAGACAACTAAAGATTACCAAGCAGGTTACGAACCGGGAAACAGCGTCCTTAGACAAGTACCTTCAGGAAATCGGTAAAGTTGAGCTCATCACTGCAGAAGAAGAAGTTCAATTGGCGCAACGTATTCGTCAAGGAGACCAATCTGCTTTAGAAAAACTCACCAAGGCCAACCTTCGATTTGTGGTTTCTGTATCGAAACAGTATCAGAATCAAGGATTGAGTCTTCCCGATTTGATTAATGAAGGAAACTTAGGTTTGATTAAAGCCGCACAACGCTTTGATGAGACTCGTGGTTTCAAATTCATTTCGTATGCTGTTTGGTGGATTCGTCAGTCTATTCTTCAGGCATTAGCTGAGCAATCTCGTATTGTTCGTTTGCCATTGAATAAAATCGGATCGATTAATAAGATTAACAAAGCCTTCTCTAAACTAGAGCAGGAATATGAGCGTGAACCAAGCGCCGAAGAAATTGCTGAATTGCTTGAACTCACCGAAAACGACGTGAAGGAAAGCATGAAGAACTCGGGACGTCACATTTCTATGGACGCTCCTTTGGTTCAGGGTGAAGAAAGTAACATGTATGATGTACTTCGATCGAATGACAGTCCAAGTCCGGAAGCTGGTTTGATTAACGATTCACTTCGTAAAGAAATTGATCGTGCCTTATCGACATTAACAGCTCGTGAAGCTGATGTGATTAAGTATTACTTCGGACTAAACGGAGAACATGCCATGACATTGGAAGAGATTGGTGAGAAGTTCGATTTAACACGTGAGCGTGTTCGCCAGATTAAGGAAAAGGCGATTCGAAGACTGAAGCAGACTTCTAGAAGTAAGATTCTAAAAACGTATTTAGGTTAAAAAATATCCTCGGTTATGCCGGGGATTTTTTTTGATGTGCTCCCTTCGACAAGCTCAAGGAGCGAAGTTTCTCACCCATAAAGCCCGGGAGCTGAGCTTGTAGAATCGTGCAGGTGTATTGTGGAAAAACACGCCCTTAAAAAGATGGCTTAATTAGCTGAATATAAATAAATTGATTAGGTTTGGTTAAGCAAATTCTACTACTTATGATGAAACGTTACCTATTATCCTTGTTGACTTTGGTATGTGTTGGCGGTACTATTCAGGCTCAGACTTTGAGCGAGGCAGATCAGTATAAAATCGACCATCCAACAGTTGTTCCGACAACGAACAATACTCAACGCTCTGGCGAGCCTGGTTCTGATTGCGAATATGCCCTACCCTTGGTGGATGGTATTTGGAATTATATGCCTACTGTTAATACTTATTTGGATAACATTATAGCCAATCCAGGTGTTTATATGAATGACAACTGTTTAGCAACTGCTCCTAACCAAACTTGGTTCGGCTTTTCGGTTCTTGATACGGTTGGAGTAAATATGATATTGTCAGGCACACTCGATTACGATTTTATTTTATTTGACGCAACCAATACCCCTTGTAGTCAAATTAATAGTCCAGATTCGGGTTATGTTATGCCTCAAGTGTTAAGTTGCAGCTATAGTGCATCAGCATTTGAGAACATTACTGGTGTTGCATTTCCAGGGCATACTTACTATTTGGTAGTTACCAATTTCTCTAATCAAGCTGATCCTTTCCAATTACAAGTTTTTAGTGGAAATAATATCATCCCAATTAACAGTGCGATGGTATCTGGGAAAGTTTATGCCGACTTAAATAACAATTGTGTGTATGATGCTGGTGATTCTCCTATTTCCAATGCACAAGTACTCTATCAAGGAACTATACTTTATGACATCACCGATTCAAATGGTGATTATTCTTTGTTAGTTCCTGCCGGTTCAACTGGGAATATAGTGGTGAGCAATGGCAATATATCCTCCTTACTTTGGGATAATAACTGCTCTGAACAACAACCCATTTTCGCCCTCGATTTTGCCGGAACTTCTTCTATGGTAGGCGATGTAGCATATTATAGCAGTTTAAGCTGCGCCATTCCATCTGTGAGCACTTCTACCCCATTTATGCGTCGTTGTTTCACTAATACACGTCAGGTTCAATATTGCAATCAGGGAACTTTGCCAGTAGAAAATGCAGTTGTAACCTTGACCTACGAACCAGGAATTTATCCAGTTTATTTTTCAGCTCCTTATACACAAAGTGGAAACGAATACAGCTTTTCGGTTGATACGATTCCAGTTGGTGGATGTGGCAGTTTTTACGTGATTGATTCGGTTGGTTGTGAAAATGGAATTGGAAGCTATGCTATAGTAGAAGCTCGGATTAGTCCAGTTCCTACATGCTATAATTTTTCATCAGAATGGGATCAATCTGACTTAGAAGTTCATGCTATGTGTAGTGATAGTATTAATGCATCTTTCACTGTAAGCAATACTGGAAATGGTAATATGTCGGCTGCAATGCCCTATGAAATTCGAAGGAATAATATGGTAGAAAGTGTAGGAACGCTTCAATTGAATGCGGG
>JBIKOC010000259.1:0-3782 GCA_044358335.1 Flavobacteriales bacterium
AATCAACTGAAGTAGGATTACTAATTGTTCCGCTTGCTAAAATGCTATTTCCATGTTCAATATCGATGTCGATACCATCAAATGGATAAGAATCTAATATCGTGTTCATGCTAGTAACAAAAGCATCGTGACTCATTTGATCGGGCATAGAAATACTCGTATTTGCACCACCTATGCTGAGAAGTACTTTTTTTCCTTGTGCTTGCAAAGCACTCATCTGTTGAATAAATGCACTCTGACTAACCGATTCAGGAACAAATTGCATATTCATGTCCGAAGGAGTAGTGGGCACAGCAAACGATACACACACAATATCGTAGCGGCTATCTACTTGATCTAGTGGGATGTATGGCGCATCTAAACTTATCCAGTTGTGCCAGTAGCCAATCAATACTGGCGTTTGTGCATTAGAAGTTACAGTATGCAGTAGAAATACAAGGACTAATTGATAGTAGATTTTCATGGACAATCCAAATTTGGATGCTAAATATAACCAATGATTGTTTTCAAATTATCACATTAATGTCTAGGTCTTTCGCGGTTTTTCCCTCGTAACTAATATTGGTAATAGAAATTCATGTTATTTTGAACAAAAAATTTGTTGTCTTGTTAATTTGCTTTTAACCCAATATTTATGAAAAAAATCTCTCTGCTTTTTTTCTGTTTTACGCTTTTTTGCTCAGCTAACGCACAAATAAATGGAGCAACATTCGGCGTAGTGCGCAAGAATTATTTCAGCGAAGTGATCAATCCAATTGATTCATCCATCATATCCCAACAATTAGATTCATCAAGTATCCGATTGGGGAAAATCGATCATCAAACGGGTATCGTTAATGCATTTGGACCCGAGCAAATGAATGAATATGTAAATCTAACAGGAGCTGCATTGAATCCATACGACAGCACCTACATTTTCATGGGAGCATCAGATATGCTCACACTTTCATTAGTGACCGGTGAAGTCTTGAACCGAGTATCCATTTCTAATCCTTTGTCAGATAGTTATTTCGATAATTTCCGTTTCAATAATTCCGATTCAACCTTGTATGGTTTAGCTCGTCGCTATGACATTCCAACGTCTACTGGTGAAGTATTTCTCGCCAAAATCAATACAACTACTGGTATTATAACTCAAATTTCACCAACATCCGTTGCTCAAGGATTTGCATTAGCTGGTAGTGCTATCAATCCTTATGAGATGGTCTATTACTTTTCAACGGGAGCAAATTTAATAGGCCTCGACCTTTATACTGGAGAAGTATACAGTCATACTTCAATTCAAAGTATTGATGGAATAATGTTCGATAATTTCTTTCTCCTACAGCTGTTCAGACACCGCTCTTTATGGGCTTATTCGTAAGAATTATTTTTCAACGGAATTTGATTCCTTAATCGGATTTCCAATGGAAACGCTAGATTCTGCAACTGTACGTCTTGGAAAAATAAATCTTGCAACAGGAGAAATTAGCATTATTTCACCCTCAACTATTCTTTCTGGTGGATATTCTCTGAACGCTGGCTCAACTATAGATCCATCAACTGGCACCTATTATTTCAGCAATGGTGATCAATTAGTAGGAGTGAATATTTATACTGGTTTAAGTGTAACACAACCGCTAATTACTTTTAATAATGGAATGTATTTCGATTTGATGCGGAATTTCGGCGACTGTAAAAATGCATTACGTATGCGTCAGAATCCTATCATTACTGCAATTCCAGCTATTGACGAAACAAATGGAGTAATCCTCTATCCGAATCCAGCAACGGATGTGGTTCAACTACAATTAAGTCCCGAAAATCACTTCATCACCATCACCGATTTATCTGGAAAAGTTATTCTTCGTGAGAATTCAAACGCTTTATCAACGCTACAAATATACGTTGGCGATTGGGCTAAAGGACTCTATATTGTTTCTTTAGTTGGCGCAAATCACACGAAGCTTATGCTGAATTAACATTTCAATCTGATTCTTCAAAGGGCATTTGTTTTCAGATGCCCTTTTTTATTGCTGTTTAATACGTTTGGAAAGGCTGCTCAATGACTAATTTCGCCTTCCGATTTTACAATGCCTATCGATCCTTTTTCAACCGGACTACCTGTAGTCGATATCATTCACGAAGTACAACAGCAGTTGCACGATCGCACAACGCTCATTGTTACAGCGCCTCCTGGTGCAGGAAAAAGTACGCTCTTGCCGCTTACTCTTTTGGATGCTGATTGGCTAAACGGACAAAAAATCCTCATGCTCGAGCCGCGCCGTTTGGCTGCTAAAACCATTGCGCTGCGCATGGCCGATTTGATGGGCGAAGAAGTTGGGAAAACAATTGGATATCGTGTGCGTTTCGAAAACCGAGTATCAGCAAATACGCAATTAGAAGTGCTCACAGAGGGAATTCTCACCCGCATGTTGCACGACGATAATGCGCTCGAAGGTGTAGGATTGGTCATTTTTGATGAGTTTCACGAACGGAGCATTCATGCCGATGTGGCCTTGGCTTTATGTCGAGAAGCACAACAAGTTTTACGTCCCGATTTGCGCATTTTAATCATGTCGGCAACGCTCAATCTGCCCGTCTTAAGCGGATTGCTGCAAGCACCAGTCATTGAAAGTAAAGGGCGACAATACCCCGTTGAAATTCGCTACACTGGTTCACAAGACGAGATGATGATGGCTGAACTAACGGCCCGCGTTGTGCTCAAAGCCAGTCAGGAAAATGAGGGGGATGTATTGGTCTTTCTTCCCGGTGAAGGCGAGATTCGGAGCTGTGCTGAATTACTGAGTAAATCGATGCCGGGCGTGGCTATTCATCCGCTTTACGGACAACTACCTCCGCATGAACAATTCCTTGCGATTATGCCGAATAAGCAGGGGAGGAGGAAGGTTGTTTTAGCTACTTCTATTGCGGAGACGAGCCTTACGATTGAAGGAATTCGCATTGTTGTAGATACTGGTTTCGGAAGAGTTTCGCGTTTCGATCCCGCTTCTGGATTGTCGAAGTTGCAAACAGTGAAAATCTCCAAAGATGCCGCCGATCAACGTGCTGGACGAGCTGGGCGATTAAGCGCAGGTGTATGTTATCGCATGTGGAGTTTGGCCGATCAGGAACGTATGGCTGAACATCGTATTCCCGAAATCCTCGATGCTGATTTAGCGCCATTGGTGTTGGATATGGCCAACTGGGGCGTGAAAGACATTTCGCAATTGACCTGGTTGAGTCAGCCGCCTAAAGCCTCATTAGCTAGTGGAACCGAAACGCTGCATCAGTTAACAGCTTTGGACGAAGGCAAAATCACCGCGCATGGAAAAGCCTTGCATCGCTTGGCTTGTCACCCTCGCATTGCACACATGTTACTCATGGCTGAAGGTTTAGCAGCGCAACAATTAGCCACCGATATTGCAGCCATTTTGGAAGAACGCGATCCTTTGGGACGAGAAGCTGGTGTGGACATTCACCTGCGTGTGGAAGCACTGCGTCGAGATCGTTCACGCAATAGCATTGGGAAGAAAATGTATCGCATTGCTCAAATTGCTGAATCCTATCGTCGTATGCTCACCATTCCAGAAAGCAACGCAGCTGCAGATTCTTACGAAACCGGTTTATTGCTCGCCTATGCTTATCCAGAGCGGATTGCTTCTGCGCGTCCGGGCAACAATGCTCAATTTCAATTGGCAAACGGAAAGCTAGCCATGATGGGGCATCAAGATGATTTAGCACATCAAGCCTGGATTGCTGTTGCACACATGGATATGCGCGAAGGAATGGGGAAGATTTTT